>CAKTED010000108.1 GCA_934546725.1 uncultured Oscillospiraceae bacterium
GTATGCGCACGGCGGCGCAATAAAAATACCACCGGCAGCGTTCTGGAGCCGCCGGTGGTACCGGTCTTTTTTCAGTTCATTTTCTTAACGTTCAGCAGGGCGCGGTTTTTGATGAAGTACTCTGCGCCGGAAATCACTGTCAGAACTACCATTATCGCAACGCATAGCCAGTCTATGGTAATCGAGCCCGCAATTGCGATATCGTGCAGCGGCGTGAGCATTACGCAGATGGCAACGATGGAGCAGGCTGTTTTGACCTTTCCCGAATACGCCGCCGCGATGACTATACCGTTATCCACGGCGATAAGACGCAGCGCCGTCACGGCAAACTCGCGCGCGATAATTATGAAGGCCGCCCAGCCGGGACACTGCCCCTTATCCACAAAGAGGATTATCGCCGCAGCAACGAGCAGCTTGTCTGCGAGAGGATCCATAAATTTTCCAAAATCGGTTATCTGATTATATTTCCGCGCGATGTGGCCGTCGATATAGTCCGTTATGCTCGCCGCCGCAAAAAGCACGAGCGCCACTATCTGAGAACCGGGAAGCTCCACGAGCATGGCCGCAATAAAAAACGGGATCATCGCCATTCTGATGATCGTAAGCTTATTTGCCGTCGTCATGTTTCAAAACATCCTTTCGCAAAGTCTTTCACTCAACCGTTTCGCCCGTCAGATCGCCGTCCACGGTATCGGTAATGCGCACGTTCACAAATTCGCCGGCGCGCGCGCCGCTGCCGGTGAAGAACACCTTGCCGTCCACCTCCGGCGAATCGGCATAGCTGCGGCCATACCAGCACTCCGCCAGTCTGTCATATCCCTCGCAGAGTATCTCCAGGGTCTGACCCATGCGCGAGGCGTTATATTCGTCAATAATGCGTGACTGGAGATCAACGAGCAGCTCTGCGCGGTGCTCCGCCGTCTCCGTATCCGGGCGCTCCATGCGCTCTGCGGGCGTGCCCTCCTCCGGGGAATAGGCGAAAACGCCGGCACGTTCTATCCTGGCGCGCTTCATGAATTCGCAAAGCTGCTCAAACTCCGCCTCGCCCTCGCCCGGCAGCCCGGTTATGATGCTCGTGCGCAGCACAAGGCCGGGGATGCGCTCTCTGAGCTTTATGAACAGCGCCTCTATCTCCTCGCCGGTTCCGCGGCGATTCATGGCCCGCAATATTTTATTGTTAATATGCTGAATGGGGATGTCAAGATATTTTACGACTTTGCTTTCATTCGCAATGGTCTCGATAAGCTCGTCGTCAATAAGCTCGGGGTAGAGATAATGCAGGCGGATCCAGTGCAGCCCCTCGATCTCCGCAAGCCTTCTTATGAGCTCGCTGAGCATTTTTTTGCCGTAAAGATCAGTTCCATAGCGCGTTATGTCCTGCGCGACGACGATAAGCTCCTTAACGCCCTGCTCCGCAAGCTCCCGCGCCTCGCGCAAAATACCCTCCATCGGGCGGCTGCGGTACCGTCCCCTGAGCTTCGGGATGATGCAGTATGCGCAGCGGTTATCACAGCCCTCGGCTATCTTTATGTACGCCCAGCCGTCGCCGGAGGTGACCACCCTGTCCGTTTCCTCCACGGCGGCGTTGATATCGCCGAAGCGCAGCGGAGTTTCGTCCCGCTCCACGGCCTTTATAACGTCCACGATCTCCAAAAAGCTGCCGCAGCCGACGAGCGCGTCCACCTCGGGCATTTCTCTGATGATCTCTTCCTTATACCGCTCCGGCAGGCAGCCCGCAACGATTATTTTCTTCAGGCGGCCCTCCTTTTTGAGCTCCGCGAACTCGAGGATATTGTTTATAGCCTCGGTTTTCGCGCTCTCAATGAAGCCGCAGGTGTTGATTATGAGAAAATCCGCGTTTTCAAGCTCGCCCGTCAGCTCGTATCCGGCGTCGTTCAGAAGCCAGAGCATCTGCTCGCTGTTCACCATGTTTTTGGCACAGCCGAGCGAAACCATTCCTATTTTATATGACATCAGCAGTCATCCCCGTAACTTTCATCAAAATATCGCGCCATCGCACTTTTTATCTGCTCCCAGGAGAATCCGCGCCGGTAAAGCGCGTCGGAAATTTTCTTCTTCGCCTTCGGATCGGCCTCGCGCCCGGAAAGCCTGCGCTCGATGAAGCGGTCTATCCGCTCCTCCTCGCCGCACAGCTCCTCAAGAGCCTCCTGCCAGTATTCGCGCGGAATGCATCGGCGGCGAAACTCCTCGCGTATGCGCCCCGCGCCCCAGCCCTTTGCGCTGTAATGGCGAACGATGCTCTTCGCGTATTCTTCGTCGTTCAATGCGCCGAGTCTTAAAAGCCATTCCGCCGCGTCCGCCGCGTTTTCCCGGCTCTCGCCCTTCTCGCAGAGCTTTTTTACAAGCTCTCCGGCAGACATTGCCCTGTAAGCCAGCAGCGCGGCGGCGCGCTCCTTCGTCCTGGCGAGCGCGGCAGCGGCGCAGAGCGCGGAATATTCCCCGCTTTCAAGCTCCCTGCCCTCATAAAGAGCAAAGTCCGCCGCGTCCGCCGCGCGGCACAGGAGCACTTCGCCGTTTGAAAACGCAAGCTCAAAGGTATCCTTTTTATTCTTCGCCGCCCGCATGCTCTCAAGCCGCAGCGGCGCTTCCTCAGCCATCAAAATCGTCTGCGCTCACGTCAACGGCTCTTCCGGCCGCTACCGCCGCGGCCTTTGACTGCGGGCTCATGAGCTTGAAAGCGTTTTTCATGATCTCTTCCTGATACTGCTCGGCAAGGTCCGGATGCTCCTTCATATACTGCTTCACATTGTCCTTGCCCTGCATGCGCTCGCCGTTCACGGTGAACCACGAGCCGCTTTTTTCTATAAGGCCGAGGTTTATACCCATATCGATTATCTCGCTCATGCGGGAGATGCCCTCGCCGTAGAGGATATCGAACTCCGCCGTGCGGAAAGGCGGCGCGACCTTGTTTTTCGTTACCTTTACCTTTGTGCGGCTGCCGATGGTCTCGCTGCCGTTTTTCAGCGTTTCCACGCGGCGCACGTCAAGACGCACGCTGGAATAGAACTTCAGCGCGCGGCCGCCGGTCGTAGTCTCGGGGTTGCCGTACATTACGCCGATCTTTTCACGCAGCTGGTTTATGAAGATGACGATGCAGTTCGTCTTTGATATCGAGCCCGCGAGCTTTCTGAGCGCCTGAGACATGAGTCTTGCATGCAGACCCACGACGCTGTCTCCCATTTCCGCCTCTATCTCCGCACGCGGAACAAGCGCCGCGACGGAGTCCACAACGACGACGTCAACCGCGCCGGAGCGCACGAGAGCCTCGGTTATCTCCAGCGCCTGCTCGCCGGTATCCGGCTGCGAAATGAGCAGGTTATCTATATCCACGCCGAGAGCGCGGGCATAGGTCGGGTCAAGCGCATGCTCCGCGTCCACAAAAGCCACCTCGCCGCCCTTCTTCTGCGCGGAGGCAAGGATATGCAGCGCAAGCGTCGTTTTACCTGAGGACTCGGGTCCGTATATCTCAATGATCCTTCCTCTCGGAACTCCGCCGATGCCCAGCGCGATATCCAGCGATATCGAACCGGTGGATATCGCCTCTATGTTAAGGTTGGCGCTCTCGCCAAGGCGCATGATCGATCCCTTACCGTAGGTGCGCTCTATCTGCGCCATGGCCGTCTCCAGTGCTTTTTTCTTATCAGACGCCGGAGCCGCCGACTCCACGGTATGCTTTTTATTTGAGGCTGCCACGCTCTATCATCCTTTCAAGCTTATGAAATCATAATTATTTTTGAAAAATCGCCGCGCGCTCAACGCCTATCGTATCGCGAGCGCTTCCGAGCCAGGAAAGACCCTGCGCGGCGCCAAGCCGCATAATATCTCCACACTGGCCGAGCCCGCACTCAAAAACGAGATATCCGCCATCATTAAGGGCTGCGCGCCATTTTTCGCACACGGCGCGGTAAAAATCCAGCCCGTCGTCTCCGCCGTCAAGCGCGGAGCGCGGCTCAAAATCGCGCACGGAGGCATCCAGCGCCGCGATATCCCTTTTGGGGATATACGGCGGATTGCAAACGATAAGATCAAAGCCCGCAAGCATCGCCTCCGGCGGCTTAAGGGCATCGGCCTGAATGCACATGCACCTTGCCGAGACCTTATTGATAACGGTGTTCTGCCTGGCTATTTTCAGTGCGGGCGCGGAAATATCCGCCAGTACAACGCGCGCCTCCGGCACGTTCCTTGCAATGGCTATGCCGATGCAGCCGCTGCCGGTGCAGAGATCGAGCACGCGCGGCCCCTCCCGGCCCTTTATAAGCTCTATCGCCCGCTCGACCACGACCTCGGTATCCACGCGCGGAATGAGCACGTCCGGCGACACTATCATCGGCAGGCCGTAAAATTCCCAGCCGCCGCTGATGTAGGCCGCGGGCTCGCCCCTTTCCCGGCGCGATATCATCTCCTCCGCCTTCGCCTCATACTCCGGCGAAGCGTAAAGGCGCATGTCCCGTATAAATTCATCAACGGTCTTTCCCGCCGCGAAGGCCAGCAGCAGCCGCGCCTCGACCGAGGCGGCGGCGTTTATCTCCTCCGCGCTGCCCTCGCCGAAGGATGCCTTAAGCCGCCTTTTCGCGTCGATATAAATGTCGTTATACGTTTTTGCCAAGCCTTATCACCACGCATCCGAGCCTTTTTCCTCGGGTATTACAAGCTCCATCGCCTTTATGGCCACCTCTATCATGCCGTCGTCCGGCTCAAATACGGTGAGGTGCTGAAGCGCCTTTCCCGGAGCCGAGAGCACGGCGGAGAGCCAGTTATCGTGCCGCCCGGCCCAGCGGATAAGCTCGTAGCTTATTCCGACGACCACCGGCAGAAGCGCCAGTCTGAGCAGCATTCTTATAATGGGGCTCGACCAGCTTACAACTGAGAAAACCAGTATGCTTATTAGCATGACTATGAAAAGAAAGCTCGTGCCGCAGCGGGGGTGATACTTTGACTGCGGGCGAACATTGTCCACCGTCAGCGGCAGACCGTTTTCGTAGCAGAATATCGTTTTGTGCTCCGCGCCGTGGTATTCAAAAACGCGGTGGATATCCTTCATGCGCGTCGCAAGACCGATATAGGCAAGAAATATCGCTATCCGGATAACGCCCTCTATAAGATTCATAAGTATCCGCGAATCAACAAAGCGCTGGAAAAGCCCCGCGGCAAGCGTTGGCAGCAGCATGAACAGCACAACGGCAATGCCGATGCCGAACACCATCGCAAAGGCGATTATGAGCTTTTCCGCCTTTTCTCCGCCGAATTTTTTCTCTATCCACTTATCGAATCTGGATTGCTGCGCCTCCTGCTCATCCTCCGGCATCTGCTCGGCGGAGAACATGAGCGCTCTCACCCCGCTTGCCATTGAAACGAGGAAGTTTACGCAGCCGCGTATGAACGGCCAGCCCAGTATGGGATATTTATCCTTAATAAATTTGAGCTCTTCTTCCTTTATAACAAGGCCGTCGCGCCCGCGAACAACGATGGCGCGCTTTTTCGGCCCCTGCATCATGATCCCCTCAATGAGCGCCTGACCGCCTATCGAGGTGCGAAACCCTCCGTTTTTCTCCTTTTTCGCCGTTTTTACCAGCTCCTTTCCTTTACTGCTGCTTATTCACCGGGAGCATTACGGTAACTATCGTCCCGCCCCCGGCGGCATTTTCTATATTGATTATACCGTCGTGCAGCCGCACTATCTCGTCGCACACGGCAAGACCGATGCCGCTGCCGCGCTCCTTGCTGCTGCCCTTATAAAACTTGTCCTTAACGTGCGGCAGCTCGTCCTCCGGAATTCCGGGACCAAAATCGCGCACCGTGATGCGGACATAATCCCGCTCCGTCCCCTCAAAGCCGCACTCGAGGCCGATGCCTACGATTATCCGCCTGCCCTCGCGGCCGTACTTGGCCGCGTTATCGAGAACGTTGAGAAAAACCTGCTTCAGGCGCTGCGGATCCGCCGCTATCATCGGCAGCGGCTCGTCC
>CAKTED010000109.1 GCA_934546725.1 uncultured Oscillospiraceae bacterium
CTGACCGGGGGATCCCCGCTGCGCGAGGATGACGGTGGGGGCGGTGACCCTCGCGCGTCCACGATACGCGCGTTGCCAACGATTACCGCCGCACCCCGCGCCGCACCCATCACCACACACGTCATTCAGAGGGAGCGGAGCGACCGAAGAATCCCCCGGATGGTTCAACCATTGTAACGACGACGTACTTCCCTGCCCCTCCATATGGGATTCCACGGCCTGCGGCCTCTGAATGACGGATGCTTCAGGCATCGCGCGTCCCTGGAAAAACAGGGCTTTTCGACAAACTGAAATCGGCGGCATGTGATTTTTCACATGCCGCCGATATATTTTTATTTTGCTCAATTACACTTCAAGACCCTGAGCCTGTCTCTCCTTAATGGCTTCCTTGCGGGAGAGATTTATTCTGCCGCGGTCGTCTATCTCGATGACCTTGACCCAGGTGAGGTCGCCGATCTTGAGAACATCGTCCACTCGCTCGGTGCGCTTGTATTCAAGATCCTTGATGTGGCACAGGCCGTCCTTGCCGGGAACTATCTCGATGAAGGCGCCCATCTGAGAGCCGTCCTTCTTGCTGGTGAGGTAGTTCACGCACTTGCCCTGATATATCGCGCCGACCTCGGGGACGAAAACGATGTTCTCGATGGTGCGCTTCGCGGCCAGGCAGGCCTCCATATCCTCGCTGGAGATGAACACGCTGCCGTCATCCTCAATGTCGACCTTTGCGCCGGTATCGGCAACTATCTTCTGAATGGTCTTTCCGCCGGAGCCGATGACCTCACGGATCTTGTCAACGTCTATCTTCATACTTATCATCTTGGGTGCGTAGGGAGAAAGCTCCTTGCGCGGCTCGGAGATGGCGGGCAGCATGATCTCGTCAAGAATCTGGATGCGCGCCTCGCGGGTGATCTCGAAGGCGTTCTTAACGATCTCGTGCTTGAGACCGTCGTTCTTCAGATCCATCTGTATGGCGGTGATACCGGTCTTCGTACCGGCCACCTTGAAGTCCATCTCGCCGTGGAAGTCCTCAACGCCCTGGATATCGATGAAGGTCGTCCACTTGTCGCCGTCCTGAATAAGACCGCAGGAGATACCGGCAACCGGTGCCTTGATCGGAACGCCGGCGTCCATGAGGGCGAGGGTACTGCCGCAGATGGAGCCCTGAGACGTGGAGCCATTGGAGGAAAGGACCTCGGAAACGAGGCGGATGGCATAGGGGAACTCCTCAACGGGCGGGATGATGGGCTCGATGGCCTTTTCGACCAGCGCGCCGTGACCCTGCTCGCGGCGGGAGGTGCTGCGGCTTGCGCGCGCCTCGCCGGTGGAATAGGAGGGCATGTTATAGTGGTGCATGAAGCGCTTGCTCTCCTCTTCCCAGATGGTATCGAGCTTCTGGGCGGCGGAGATTGTATTGAGCGTTGCGATGGTGAGCACCTGCGTCTGTCCGCGGGTGAAGAGACCGGAACCGTGTACTCTCGGGATAAGGCCGACCTCGGCGGCGAGGGGGCGGATCTCGTTCATGGCTCTGCCGTCAACGCGCTTGCCCTCAAGCAGCCAGTGCTTTACGACCTTCTTCTGAATGCGGTAGATGATCTCGTCCATATACTGCATCATGTCCGGGTGCTCTTCCTCGTACTTTGCCTGAACGGCGCTGATCCACTCGTTCACGCGGGCCTCGCGGACATTCTTGTCGTCGGTATCCATGCAGTGCTCCATACCGGCCATTTCATTGGTGCAGAGCTTATCGAAGAGAACGTCGTCAAAAGCGGCGTGCTCATACTCGAACTTGGGCTTGCCGATCTCGGCGACCATTCTGTTGATAAGCTCGATAACGGGCTTTATTTTCTCGTGCGCCTGGACGATGCCCTCGTACATAACGTCCTCGGGGATCTGGTCGGCGGCGGCCTCGATCATGACTATCTTCTCCATCGTCGTTGCGACGGTAACGGTCATTTTATTGGTCTCGCGCTCCGCCTTCGTGGGGTTGAAGAGGTACTTCTCGCCGTCCCAGCCCAGGACGATGCCGCCGATGGGGCCGTTGAAGGGAACGTCGGATATGGAGACCGCGGCGGACGCGCCGATCATGGCCGCTATCTCGGGAGAGCAGTCGCGGTCAACGGAGAGCACGTCGCAGGAGATGACAACGTCGTTGCGAAGGTCGGAGGGGAAGAGCGGACGCATGGGGCGGTCGATGAGGCGGGAAGCAAGAACCGCCTGCAGGCTCGGCTTGCCCTCGCGGCGCATGAAGCTGCCGGGGATGCGGCCCACGGCGTAGAGCTTCTCGTTGAAGTCCACGGCGAGGGGGAAGTAATCGATGCCATCCTTCGGTCTTGCGGAGGCGGTAACGGTGGCAAGAACGGTGGTCTCGCCGTATCTTACGAGGACGGAGGCGTTGGCCAGCTCGGCCAGCTTGCCCACCTCAAGGATGAGGGGACGGCCGCAATAGTCGATCTCGTAGTGCTTTTCGTTTGTGAATTCCTTTTTGCTGATAATCATTAAGCATTCTCTCCTTTTCTTCTGATCCACGGAGAGTGAGCCGGGCCGATCTTTAGCACTTGAAACGCAGCTGCGCCGCGCGGCAGCCGTCTTTCAACTGCTAAAAGAATCAGTCTGGTCGGGTACTCTCCGTATTTTTTTACAGCACAGGGCTGTCCCGGTCTGTCGGGACAGCCCTGATGCGAGCTTACTTACGAATGCCGAGCTTGGCGATGCAGGCTCTGTAACGCTCGATGTCCTTCTTTGCGAGGTAGTCGAGGAGGTTGCGGCGCTTACCGACCATCTTGAGAAGTCCGCGTCTGGAGTGGTTATCCTTCTTGTGTACCTTCAGGTGCTCGGTGAGCTGAGCGATGCGCTCGGTGAGGATGGCGATCTGTACCTCGGGGGAACCGGTATCGGTCTCGTGAACTCTGTTCTGCTCGATAATGGCAGTCTTCTGCTCTTTCAGCATCATGGTGAAAAAACCCTTTCCTGTTTTGTATTTACTCCCAGAAGCTTAGTGCCGGGATGAAAGGGAAACCGCATATGCGGTCTGCCCCCGGGACCAGGCCAAAGGGATAGCTATGGAACTATACCACATTTTTGTCCAAAAGTAAAGAGACGGCGCGGCTTTTTTTGAAATTTCTCCGTCCGTGCCGCCGCGTTCACGCGTTTTCAAAGCTTTCGAGCGGACAGCCGAGGATGCCTTCGACATATTCCGCCAGCTTCAGCGACTGCTCCCGGCGGGCATACGCGGCCTTCGTGGCCTCCTCGTCGCCGGAAAATTTTTCAAAGCTGCGCGCATAGCGTTCGCTTACGCTCACGCGCTGCGTTCCGCGCGTTATCTTGTCGGCAAGATAGACGACCTCCTTTTCGGCTATCCTGTCCGTATCGATATATTCCCCCATATGCGCGCCGACTATCAGCGCCTCCGGGCGCAGCCCCTCCTCAAGCAGAAAAAGCATGCCCTTCTGCGAATGCCAGCGCTCAGTGCGGCGGATATCGTGCAGCAGGCCGCCCCGGCGGCAGAGCTCCGCGTCAAGCGAAAGGCCCTTTTCGTTCAGCTTGCGGGCAAGCGCATATGATACCTCCGCGACCGCGCGGCAGTGGGCTATCACCCGCTCCGGCTGTCCGCAGTCCTCCAGAAGCTGCTCGCATTTTTCGTCACGCGTCATCCGATCACCTCCTCGCGGCTCATGCGGACCCTTTTTCCGGCGGGCGTGGGCGATATTTCATAGCCGCAGGCCGCAAGACGGCGGCAGACGTCCGGCTCCGTTACGACGAAGCCCGCAAGGCAGTCTATCCCGAACTCGAAGAGCACCGGCGCAAGCGGCACAGTAGGCCCGAGAAGTATCGTCTCCGCCCCGGCGCTCAGCTCGAGAAGCCTCGGCATCGTCTTGTTCACGAAGGCCGAGCCGGTGATGAATACGAAGTCCTGCTCCGGCAGAATATACTCGCAGGCCGTATCCGGATATTCCCCGGCGGACGGCGCGCGCTCCAGCACGCTCAGCTCGCACACTGGGCGATAAACGCGAAAGGCCTTTTCAAAGCTGCCTATCGTGGCGACCCTTTTGCCCCGCGCCCGCTCAAGATATATTGAAAACGCGTCCTGCACGCCGCGCTCCGCGTCTGGAAAAACAACTCCCGCCGCCAGTGCGCGCGCCCTTTCGTTGTACCATGCGTTTATGGCGGACATGCCGATGGCCGCCTCGGGAAAATTCCATGATTTTGAAAGCGCCGCCAGATCGCGCAGCTCCATTCCGTCGTAATCCGCGCCGTGCAGAGGCGCGCGGGCAGCGCAGTCAAACGTCATGGCAAGACCGAGCGAACCGTCGTCCAGCTCGCTCATCGTCCATATTTTGCCGTTTATATAGGTTTTTACGCGCATATTTTCCGGCAGGCAGTCTATCAGCGCGTCGTATATTTCAAATGGCTTCATTCGGCATCCCCTTCATCGCTCCGTGCCCGTAAGATAGTTTGCGCAGAACGGGATTATCCGCCCATCGCGGTAAACATGCAGGCTGCATCGGCGCAGGCGCTCGATATCAAGGTTCCAGGCGTCCTGAAATGCCATGCCCGTTATCGTAAAGCCGTGCGACTTCACCCGCGCGAGGAAGCCGTCAAAATCGTCCGGCGCTCCGGTATAGCTCTCAGCAGCAAGGTCGCGCTTCCAGCGGCGGGCGACGAAGCGGCGGTTTTTGAGCGCCTCGGCGTCCGGCTCCCGGCTTTTTGAGCAGCAGCAGTCTCCGCCGCTCTGCTTTTTCGGCGCTATGGCGGTTATGCCGTCAGGCATGACCACAAAGTCGCCGTGGAAGCCGCAGCGCGGATGATCGCAGGCCGAGGGAGCGATATCGCTGATTTTTATAAGTCCGTCCGTCTGCTCTTCGAGCTTCCGCAGTATCTCTGGCAGGGTTATCCTGTCCTCGTCCTTCGGCGGCTCGGGATAGCGGCCAAAATAGCTCACGGGCTGGAAATGCACGCCGCGCACGACGGGCGAATGCTCAATGGCAAGCCGTATTATGCCGCCAAGCTCACCATCGTTCACTCCGGGAACCACCGTCGGCACAAGCGTTACGCCAAGCCCGGCCTCACCGCAGACGCGGATGGCCTCAAGCTTCCGCTCCAGCAGCGGCCGGCCGCGCAGCTTTATGTACGGCGCGTCGCTCACGCCGTCAAACTGCATGAATACTAAGTCCAGCCCCGCCTCGGGAAGGCGGCGGGTAAACGCCTTATCCTCGGCAAGGCGCAGTCCGGTGGAGTTGAGCTGAACCGAGCTTGCCCCGGCGCGCTTCGCCGCGGCGACTATCTCGGGAAGATCGTCGCGCACAGTCGGCTCTCCGCCTGAAAGCTGGATGAAGCGGCGGTTTTCGGCCGTCATGCGGCAGAAGTCCTCATAAAGCTCGTCCGGCGTTTTTTCGCGCCCGGGCGCGGCTCCTCCGCTTTCGGCAAAGCAGACGGGACAGCGCAGGTTGCAGCGCGAGGTTATCTCAATAAGCACGCAGCAGGTGCTTTGCAGATGTCCGGAGCACAGGCCGCAGGCGTTTGGGCAATCCGGCGCAGCATCCCAGTCCTCTTTGGGCGGAACGTAATGCCCCCAGCTCTTAAGCTCCGGCGCGCCGCGCCATACGACGGTTTTGAAGCTTCCGTGCTCGGGGCAGCTTTTTTTCATATACCATGCATCGCCCTCAGGCACGAGCCGCGCTGGTATGCGCTTAAGGCACACGGGGCAGACCGACGCCGTTCTGTGCGCCCTTACTGGAGAGACCCTCATGATTTTTCGTCTCCTTGCATTTTCATATTTGCTTTGAGCGTGTCGATAAGGTCGACACGCTCTCGCAGAAATGCAGGCATTTCTGCGAAGAGATGCAGCCTGCTGCGCGCACTCGCTTTGCTCGCACACTGGCAGGCTGAGAAGTGTTTTTTCCGAGGTACAGAAGGTGAATTGCCCCGCAGGGGCAAGAGAAGCCCCTTTGGAGGGCGCC
>CAKTED010000110.1 GCA_934546725.1 uncultured Oscillospiraceae bacterium
GAAAATAATCGTGCAGAAGCGCGCCGCGAACGATACTGCGCCTGTCCGCAAGAGGGAAAAGCCGCCGGGCTATCCACAGAGCGGTGCAGGCCACGAGTATGGAATGCTCGAAGCAGCTTACGCCGCTGTGCTGAACGAAATTTTTTTCCGACTGAAACAGCGGGTGGCTGAGAATGTCGCCGCCGTACTGATAAATGAGCTGGGGAATATCCATCTGAGTCGCCTTTCAAAGCAGCGGGATCATTCTGCCGCTGCGCGTATTTTTGCATAAATATCGGGGTGCGCTTCCGCCATATTAAGGGATTTCATGTCCGGCCCCGTCCAGATGTGGAAGGTGGTGGCCTCGGACACGACGGCTCCGCCGAAGGAGAGCGCATAGCGCAGCTCAAGCTTTTTGGGAGCGTAGGACACTATGCCTGTGGCTATGCTGACCCTGCCGGGGTAGCGCACCGGCGCGCGGTACTGAATATGCAGGTCAACGAGCGGCGGATTTATTCCGAGGGCGTTCATATCGGAAAATGAAAAGCCCATTTTTTCAAAAAAGTCCATACGCGCGGCCTCGTACCAGACGGCGTAGACCGAGTGATGCACCGCGCCCATCTGGTCAACGTCCGGATAGCGTACGTCGATGACGGTTTCCGTTGTGAGCATGAAAAATCGCCTCCTTTGTTACACTATTGTAGCAAAGAGAGGCGATGATTTCAAGTGCTACCGGATCAATTCGGTCAAAACGTCGGCAAGACAGTCGGCAAAAAGGCGGGCAGCGTTTTCCGCCTCCGTCAGAGTGTTGCCGTCCGTGCCGATCTCAACGAGCAGGTAACCGGGCGCGGCGTGCTGGTTGTAGCGCTCTGTGGAAACGAGGAGCGGACGGGCGAGGCCGGGATATTTTTCGCCGAGGTCCGCCTGAAGACGCAGCGCAAGCTTCATATTTTCCCGCCAGTTGGGGAAGCTGAGGCCGGATTCGCCGGTGGCGGCGATTATCATCAGCTGCGAGGAGATCACACCGCCCGGCGCGACGTATTCCGTGCGGTAGGCGCTGCCGGACGGGTCGGAGGCGGAGTCGCGGTGCAGGTCAATGACCACCTTCAGATCGGGGTAACGCTCAAGGTAATTTTCGACCGAGGCGAGCGAGCGGGCGTATGAGCCGCTGTAGCTCGGGTAATCGTAAAGCTCCGTGTCGTGCAGGACGGTCAGACCGCGTGCCGTGAGTGTTTCGCCGAGAACGTCGCCGACGCGGACGACGTTTTTGCTCCTGTCCTCCGTGCGCGAATGGTCGCTCTCCTCATATTCTCCGCCGGACTGGGAATACGCCTCGCTTCCGTGCGTATGCAGGATGAGTACCTGGGGCGAATCGGAGGAGAGGGTATATGACAGCGGCTCGGAAAGAAGCTCTTCGGTATTTATGACATATGACGTGGTGTTCTTTATTTCAAGCTCTGACGGTGCTCGCGGCGCGGCTTCGCTCGGAACGGTTTGGGACTGCGGCGGAGCCGATTGCAGAGACAGGGCTTTGACGGATACCGTCGCTGGCGCGGAGCTTTCGTGGGATACGACGGCGGATGCCGAGCCGGAGCCTTCCCGGGCGGCATCGGGCTCCACGCCGAGCAGCGCGGCGGTAAAATTTTCGTTGCGCCCGAGCGAGCGGAGAGCGTTCAGAGCGCGGTCCGGCGCGCCGGAGAGGATAATGAGCCGCAGCGCCGCCACGGCGGCCACGACCGCGATGAGCTTCTGAATAAAACGGTTCATTGCGCGCCCTCCTTAATTTATTTCAAAGAAATGCAGGCATTTCTTTGAAGGGGATGCAGCCTGCTGCGCGCACTCACTGCGCTCGCACACTGGCAGGCTGAGAAGTGTTTTTTTCGAGGCGCGTGTCCCCGGAAAAAACGTGATTTGATTTTATTCCGTCATCTGCGGATGACGGAACTCTGCGAGGCTACACGCATAACAGCCTTGCGAGCAAGTTTTTTTGACATACAGGCATTTCCGCAGGAGCATATTTATATATATGTACGCTCTGCGCTTGTAAGAACGAAAAAAGTGTGCTATACTTCGGGCACAAACAGAAAACAGGGAGAGATAAAAATGTATTCTTACAGAACGCGCGGGACCTGCGCGGGCATGATAAACGTCGATTTGGACGGCGATACGATCAGAAGCGTGGAATTTGTCGGCGGCTGCCCCGGAAACACGAAGGGCATATCAAAGCTCGTCGTCGGCAGAAAGGCACAGGAGGTAATAGACCTTTTTGACGGCGTTACCTGCGGCTATAAGCCCACGTCATGTCCGGACCAACTGTCCAAAGCGCTGCGCGAGGCCCTTGCGGCAGAAAAATGAATCTACAGAAAATTTAAATATTATTACGCCAAATGCTCGGCCTCGCCGTTGACAGCGGCTGTCCGCACAATGGGATCGCAGAAAGAGCTTTTTCAACAGTCAGGTGTATTACGGAGGTCTGGCCGATGTATAAAAAGGTGAGAAAAAATTATATGAAGCTGCTGCTGCCGGTGGCGGCGGCGCTTCTGGCGGCGTGCGTCATCCTGCTGGGGATAACTCGCTTCGGCATACGCTATGCGTTCGTAACGTCGCTGCCCGTTGAAGGAATACCGGCCGACGAGCTGAACGGAGCCTGCGCGCAGGTGCAGACGACGCAGCTGGAGGGAACGTTTGCCAGAGCGGGAAAGATAACGCAGGAGCAGGCCGACGAATCCGGCGGGGAGGTCGATATTCTCGAGCGCTACTGCATGGTGCAGCTGGACGACGGGAAATATATCGGCGTCAAAATAAGCGGCAGCCATCTTGACGACGTTGCAAGCTTCGGCTCGGCCGTGGCGGAGCTTGGCATGGAGCAGGCCAAAAGCCTGGACTTTGGCCTGATGCGCGGAACGGTCGGCGAGATGCCGGACGAGCTTTATGAGCTTTTCTGCTCCTGGGCCGACCAGTATGTTGATGGAGCCGACGGCACGCAGGAATTTTACGACGCGAACCTCTATAAGCTCATACTGAACGTTGATTATTACGGGCCGTTCAGCGAGGGGACTACTGTTTTCATAACCGTTGTGGCGGCGGTACTGCTCGCGCTGGCGCTTGCGCTGCTTATCTCGGGCTTCTGCGGCGCGTGGGACGGAAACGTTCGCCGCGCCATGAAGGCGGAGGGGCGCGATAAGCTGGAGGCCGAGTTCGCGGTGGGCGAGACCTTCGGCGACAGACTGTGCATCGGCAGCGAGCACATATGGTGCTTCGGCCGGTTTACGACGGATATTTTCAGGGCCTCGGACGTAATTTGGACATATGCGCGCAGCAGAAGGCTCGAGGGCGGGAAGCTGACGTGGCTGATCGTGATGAAAACGGGCGATAAGCGCGAGTACAGCGCCCTCCTTGGCGACGCGGCGAGCGTGCAGGCGGCGGAGGAGAAGCTGAGATCAATTGTAAAGCCGCTCTGTACAGGCTTTGATAAGGAAAAGCAGAAGCTTTATGACAGGGATATCTCTACATTTAAATCAAAAGTGAAGAACGGAACGATATGAAAAGAATAATTATTATCATCGTGGCGGTGCTGGCGATTGCCGCCGCGGTCGCGGTTGCCGTATTTGCGCTGCGTCCCGCGAGAGTGGAGCCGCTGCCGGACGTTACTGCGCAGCCGACGCCGTCGGCGGAGATCACACCGATGCCTGAGCCTGAAGTCACCGTATCGCCTGATGATGGCGATACCATGAGCGATTCCGAGCGCGCGGCGGATATTGAGCGCTTTCTTAACGCCATGCCGAACAACGGCTTTCTGCTCTCGGAGTACGATGATGTGCGCGACGTGCGGCTGCACGAGGTGCTGTATCAGTGCTCGGGCGAGGAGGTGCCGTATGACAGCGCGGCAGAGGCTTACAGAGCCTCGGGGCTCGAGCTTTTCACGGATCTTTCATATTTGAGCAGCGCGGAGCTGGATGCTCTGCTGAAGAGAGTTACCGGTTATGGTCTTGACGAGACTGAATGGCAGCTTGATGACTGTGATTATCTGCCGGACGTTGACATATATTGCATCCAGCATGGAGATACAAATATTCAGCCGGTTCGATGCAGACTTATATCGTCGGAGAATGGAGCATACAGAGTCCGCTGCCGCGCACTGACCGAAGATACGGAGCTTTTGTGCTACGTCGGTGATGATGCGCGCTTCGTGAGCGGGACGATCGTTACGCTGCGGTATGAGGACGGCGGATATCGATTCGTATCGAATGAGCTCGAGGAATGAATATAAAGAGTGCCGCCTCTGCGTAATTATTCATTACGCAGAGGCGGCGCATTGTTTTTTTACAGCTCAGGCTCGAGATCAGCCTTTGTCAGAGTAATAAGATCCTCGCGCGTCGGAGCTTCAAGCTGCGCCACGCGGTCGGACTGGCGGGAGACGGCTTTTTCAAATATGTTCCGCACGTCTCGCGCGTTTCCAAAGTTTTCGTCGCGCGATTCATAAAGGTCGGCAAAGAGCTTTTCGGCAAAATCGAGTGCCTTGCTGTCCGGCTCATACTGGCTCTTTTTGCACATGGATTTGAATATTTCAAAGAGCTCAGCTCCGGAGTAGTCGTCAAAGTGGAAATATTTGCCGAAGCGTGATTCGAGGCCGGGGTTGGAGGAAATGAAGCGCTCCATCGGCTCCGGATAACCGGCGGCGATTACCACGAGCTCGTCGCGCCGGTCTTCCATGGTCTTGAGAATGGTCTCAATCGCCTCCTGCCCGAAGTCGTTTCCGCCGCCCGCGGGGGCGAGAGCGTAGGCTTCGTCGATGAAGAGAATGCCGCCGGCGGCCTTATCTATGACCTCCTGAGTTTTGATGGCCGTCTGCCCGACGTATCCGGCGACGAGCCCGGAGCGGTCTACCTCGACGAGCGTGCCCTTTTCAAGTACGCCGATGGCGTGATAGAGGCGCGAAAGCAGACGGGCAACCGTCGTTTTGCCAGTGCCGGGATTGCCGGTGAAAACCATGTGCAGTGAAAGCGTTGGCACGGCAAGACTGTTTTCAGCGCGCAGACGGCGAACCTTTATGAGATTAATGAGACTTCTTACATCTTTTTTTATCTGATCCATGCCGACAAGGGAGTCGAGCTCAGCGAGGAGCGCTTCTACACTTTCGGCAGCCTCGGCTCCAGATGATGGAGCTGCGCCTGTCTCAGCCTCGGATGCGCCGCACGCGGGCTTCGCCGCTTGGGGAGGCTCTGCGGCGGGAACGCTGTCGCTGAATTCCGTTATGCTTTGAGCCTTTGCCGCGGCGGTCAGAAGCGTGACGACGGAATTTATATATGAATCCTCGGCGCCGGGCGCGACTCCACTGCAAAGCCGAAGGAGCAGGGAATGCGCAAGGGCGGTGATGTCAGCGCATATGCTTTTTCCAAGTGCAGAATCAAGCAGGGCGAGCGCCCGATAGAAATCCGGAATCGTTATGCGCCGGCCGGAAGCGGCGGCTGACACAAGCTCCCAATATAAATATGTGGGCTTTGACGCGTTTCTGGAATATATTTCGTTTATGATTGCGGCGTGAGCATCCGTTATGGCTTCGCAGTGCCACAGACCGAGCACAAGCTCGCGCATGAATGCATCAAGCTCGGCGGCAAAATTGCTGCTGCCGATGGCCTTGAGAATCGATGAGGTCTGCGCCGAGTAAAAGCTGTGTATTTCTCCCGAAGCGGGAAGCGGTAAAGACATTGAAATGCCTCCTTTATATATATGCCTTGCATTTGGAAAACTGAGCGATAAGGGTATTTTACCATGAATCGCGAAAAAGTAAATAAAAAGGTGAAAAAAGGAGTTGACAAGAGGGGCGTGGTGTGGTATATTAACAAAGCGCTCGAGAGACGGCGGCGCGAGAGAGAGTTTCAAGAGAAAAAGTTGAAAAAACCTCTTGACAAAGCGAATCGGGTGTGCTAAGATAAAGACCCTTGCGTTGAGCGGGGCGTGT
>CAKTED010000111.1 GCA_934546725.1 uncultured Oscillospiraceae bacterium
TTTTTCCGAGGTACAGAAGGTGAATTGCCCCGCAGGGGCAAGAGAAGCCCCTCTGGAGGGCGCCCCCGGAAAAAACGGGATCTGATTTTATTCCGTCATCTGCGGATGACGGAACTCTGTGAGACTGCCTGCATAATAAAATCGCAAAAAAGCTTTTTCGACAGTCCATTATTTTTTATTATATAACCGCCTGTGAAATTTTGCAATATAAGCCATGCACTATTGACAGAAGGACAATATCGTTATATGATATCAATACATGATATTGCGGGGTGAGTGAGCGGATGCCGAAGCGGGCGCTTGAAAATCTTACGGAGAGCATGTTTTACGTTCTCATGGCCTTTATGAGAGAGCCAATGTGCGGACTTGAGGCGGCGCAGCTTATCGAGCGGCGCAGCGGAGGCCGCGTCCGCATCGGCCCCGCAACGCTCTATACGATCCTGGGCAAATTTGAGAAGGAAAAATACATCAGGGAAACCTCCGTTGAAGGCCGCAAGCGCACCTATGAGCTTACGGAGCGCGGCCGCGCGGCCTATACCGCGGAGCTGGAGCGTCTGCGCAGCTGCCTGCGCGACGCCGGGGAGGAGGAAAACCACAATGAGTGACAAAAAGTACGTCTGGCGGCTGCCGCCCTGCCCTGCGCACGACGTTGAGGGAACGGAAAGCTGGCTGTCCGATATGGCAAAGCGGGGCTATATGCTCTCAGGCGACGGATTTTTTCTCGGCTTCGGCATATTTGAAAAGACGCCGCCACGCGACGTCCGCTTTCGGCTTGAGGCGGCGAAAAGGCGCGCCGGCCTGCTGGATAATGAAGACGGCAGCCCGGACGCCGAGGCGCGCGAGCTTGGGGAATCGCTCGGCTGGCGCTATGTGGCCTTGCGCGGAGATTTTCAGATATACTGCTCGGAGGAGCCTGCCGCGCCGGAGCTGAATACCGACCCCCAGGTTCAGGCGCTGGCGCTGCGGCGGCTCCTGCGTTCCGAGCGCATAAGCGCCATCATGAGTCTCGCATGGCTGGCGCTCGCAGCCTGGCTGTTTTTCTGGCGCGGCAGCATCGTGCTCATGTTCCTTGAAAAGGGCTTCTGGCGCGTGCTTGTATGCGCCGTCATAATAGTCTGGGGCTTTATCGATTCTCTGCTCCGCCTGCGATACCTCCAGCGGCTCAAAAAGCGGCTCTCCGACGGGGTCGAGCCTGAGCACGGCAAAAACTGGCGGCGCGGCGCGCTGCGTTACCGCGTGCAGTACGCGGCGTTCATCGTGCTTTCCGCCGCCTTTATCGCAACGCAGCTTGCGGGGCTGCTGCACCAGGAGGAGCGCATAAGCCTTGACGATTATTCCGCCCCTCTGCCGTTCGCCGGAATGCAGGCACTTGCCGGAGGCGGCGGATACGTCCGCGACGAGCTCGGCGACTACACGAATTATGTATCGCGGCGCTCGGATGCTTTCACGCGTGACGCCGTGGACTATGCCGAATCGGCTACGCTTACGCTTCCAGACGGCAGAACGATACGCGGAGGTCTGAGCATTGAATATTATGAAGTGCCGTCGGCTTTTCTGGCGCGCGACGCCGCTCGCGGAATGTATTCCGAGGCGAGGGGAGGGCGGCGCTATGAGGCCGTCCCGCTCATGCTCGACGGCTGGCCGGAGGAAAACATACGATTTTATACGGACATTTTCCCGACGGCCATAATCCGCTGCGGTCGAAAGCTTATGCGCGTATCGTTTTATCAGACGTCGGAGGATATTCTGCCGCCAGAGACCTGGGTGCGCATAATGGCCGAAAGCATCCGCGAGGGATAAAAGGGATTCCGGACCCAGTAAAAACAAGGAATGCAGCCCGCCTCACACTTACCTTCCTGCACGTCATTCAGAGCCTGCGCCAGCAGGCGAAGAATCCCCCCGTTGGTTCCTCCGGGTAACGACAATGTACTGCTCTGCCCCTGCGTCGTCGCAAAGTACGCTCAGCTTCGCTTCCGTCTTGCGACAAAAGCCTTGCCCGCTCCCTTGCTCCTCCTTTTCGGGCGCGATCCGCTTCGCAGGGTTCGCGTCCGAGGCGAGGGTTGCAGGATTCCACGGCCTGCGGCCTCTGAATGACGGATACCTTTACTCTCCGCGTCCCAGGTTATTCCTCCATCTGCGGATGTCGGAACTCTGCGAGACCGCCTCCATAACAGAATCGGAAAAAGCTTTTTCCGCAAACTGATGGGCAGGGATTTTGTGAAATCCCTGCCCATCAGTTTGCGATTTTTCAGTTGTACGCCTCATAAACCATAAGCGCGTCGCGGATGGCACGTTTGTCGCCGTCCGTCACCGTGAAGTCATGGTAATGCCCGTCGCCCTCAAAGCGGACCGTCGCCTCCTTTGAATCTGCGATAGCCCGGAGCAGCTCCACTTCGCTCTCCCCGACGTCTTCGTCCAGATACTCCCATACGCGCCCGTCGGAATTATCGCGCGTCACGTCTGAGCGATCGAAGCTCTTCGTGAAGCGTGCGTCATCGGCCACGACGGTAACTTTATCAAAGAGCACCCAATCGGCAGCGGTGTAATTATACACAATGCGCAGCCAGGTGTCAGAGTTATCCCGCCCGATATACGGCAGAACGAAGCAGCGCTGATCCGCCGCCCAGCTGCCGCTGCCATAAAAGCTCCATGCGGAGGGATAGTAGAAGGACATGCCGCGTTCCCTGTCCTCATCCTTTGTCATCCTTGCAAGGAGCGCATCGGCGCGAGCCTTCCGCGCCGCATCGAGCAGCTCGTCAGCCGTATCAAGCACGGCAGCGTTTTCAACAAGCGCCTTTTCCTTATCGGAAAGGTCTTTAAACGCGGCCTTTGCCGCTTCTATGGCGGGCTCGCTGTCCGCGGTTATCTCTCCAATCGCGTCAATGAGCGCCGAAGCGGCGGCAGCGCGAAGCTCCGCATACTTATCCTCGGCAGTCCTGAGCAGCTCGGAATTTTTGACGGCGGCCTTGACCTCGTCCGTCAGTTCGTCATAGGCCTTTCGCGCGGCGGCAATTGCCTCTCCGCTCTCCGGCGAAACCTCGCCGATGGCGGCTATGAGCTTTTCAACAACGCCCGCGCGAAGCTCAATGAGCTTTTCCTCCGCCTCCTCCAGCTTGTCGGAATTCGTAACAAGCTTCTTTACGTTGGCCGCCGCGCTCTCATAGAGCCTGCGCACGGCGTCCAGCCTCTCGCCGGAGTCGAGCGTCACGTCGCGTATATCATCGATCGCGCTCATAATGCTCTCCGCCTCGTCCTCGGCAATAAGCCCCTCAAGCTTTTCGCGCGCATCCGTCAGGAGCTGACCATTCTTCAGGGTCTTTCTGTCCTCATCCGTAAGCGCGGCTACGGCCTCTTCCGCAGCCTCGATGGCCGTTTTGCTGCCCAGTGATACATCGCCTATGGCAGAAATAAGCGCGTCGGCAGCCTTGGATTCCGCACTTTGACCGCATCCCGCCAAAGAAAGCGTCATAAGCATCGCAAGCAGCAGTGCAATGACTTTTTTCATTTGTTCTTACCTCCTGTTTTTATTTGAATATCACAGTCTGTATCATACATCTTTTGTTATCATTTTGCAAGTGCCGCGCCGCGGATGCGCTGAACCCGCAGGAGCTCCGCCATTTTCCTGTTATTGTGCAAGGAGGAAGCGGAGCCCCGCGGACTTTGCGACGACGCGGGGGCGGGGCAGTACGGCATTGCTCCCCTGGCAGAGCCAACAGGGGGATTCTTCGGTCGCTTCGCCCCCTCTGAACGACAGCAGATGGCGAGTGCGCAGCAGTACGCGCAATTCGTGGACGCAAAAAGCGTGTCCCCGGACCGAAAGGTTCGTGGACACGCCGATATCAACGCTTTTCCAGCGGAATATATTCCTTTTTCTTTGACAGCGCGCGGTACGCCGGACGCATGATGCGGTTGCGCGGGTTCGTGACCTCCTCAATGCGGTGCGCGCACCAGCCGACCATTCTTGCCGTGGCGAAAAGCGGCGTGAACAGCTCCTCCGGGATGCCGAGCATATCGTAAACAAAGCCGGAGTAAAGGTCCACGTTCGCGCAGATGACCTTGTCGCTCTCCGTTTCGGAGAAAAACACTCTGGGCGCAAGGCGCTCCACGGATTCTATGAGCTTCAGCTCATCCATGCGCTCCTTCATCTCCGCCACTTTGCCTGCAAAGCGCTTGAGCATGACGGCTCGCGGGTCGGAGAGCGTATAAACCGCGTGACCCATTCCGTAAATAAGGCCGCTGCCGTCTCCGGCGTCTCCGCGCAGGATGCGGCGCAGCTCATTTTTCACCTCATCATCGTCAGCCCAGTCCTTCACGTCCTCCCGTATATGGCGGAACATGTTCGTGACCTTGATGTTCGCACCGCCGTGACGCGGTCCCTTCAGTGAGCCGACAGCCGCCGCAATGGCGGAGTAGATGTCCGTACCTGTAGAGGATACCGCGCGGCAGGTAAAGGCGGAGTTGTTGCCGCCGCCGTGCTCCGCGTGAAGCACGAGGCAGAGATCGAGCAGCTTCGCCTCCTCGCGCGTGAAGGAATTATCGCGGCGAATGGAATACAGGAAGTTTTCCGCAAGACTCATGTGTGGCTGCGAATGGTGCAGATACAGGCCCTCGCGGTCATAATAATGGCGCTTTACGGCATAGGCGTGCGCAACGATCATCGGCGTGCGCGCAACAAGCCGGGCGGACTTGAAAAGCTCGGACTCCAGCCCCTGCCGCTCCGGCTCCTTATCGTAGGAATAAAGCGCCAGCACGGAGCGCGCAAGCTTGTTCATAATGTCCGGGCTGGGCGCGCGCAGGATCATATCCTCGGAAAAGCCCTGCGGCAGCTCGCTCCACTCGTTGATGATGCTCTTGAATTCGGCCAGCTGCTCCTTCGTTGGCAGCGCGCCGAAGAGGATAAGGTAGGCCGTCTCCTCAAAGCCGAAGCGCTCCTCGCTGATGAAGCCCTCGATAAGGTCGTTTATGTCTATTCCGCGGTAGTAAAGGTGGCCCTCCTGCGGGATCCTCTCGCCGTCATCGCCGACGGTGTAGCCCTGAACGTTACCTATCTGCGTAACGCCCACGAGCACGCCGGTGCCGTCCGCGTTTCTCAGACCGCGCTTTATCCTCGGCGAATCGTAGTATTTGGGATCTATGTAGCTGTTTTTTTCAAAATCGTCAATATGGGCTCGCATGAAGCTCTTCGTGCTCTCCACGAGCGTTTCGGATTCCGCGCCTCCGTGCGGCGTGTACCCCATCGATATCACCCTTTCGTTTTCATAAATGCCGTATTGAGTATATGATAACCCGTTCCGGCGCAAAAGTCAAACACGTTCGGAAATGCATTTGAATGACGTGCGTAGTGCTGACTGCGCAGCGGGGTGCAATGCATAGTGGACGCGGAGACCCAAAGTTTCCGTCATTCAGAGGCCACGTCAGTGGCCGTGGAATCCCACATTGTGGGACACACGCCCCAACAGTGGACGCGGGAGGGTCGCCGCTTCCTCCGTCATTCTCGCACAGCGGGGATCCCCCACGGAGGGTGCGAGAATGACAGCAAAATTTCAGAGCCGTTGTCGTTACCTGTACGAACCAGCGGCGGGCTTCTTCGGTCGCCTGCGGCTCCCTCTGAATAACGTGCTGATAATAAGCTTCTCAGGTATTCTTATCCGTAACGTGAAATTCCTTGAGGTTACCGCTTTTTTCGCTGCGCTTTTCAAGCTCGGCCCTGACCTCGTCCATGCTTATGCCGGAGGCGGCCATCAGAACCGTAACGTGGTAGAAAAGGTCCGCTATCTCGTATATCGTCTCGGCATTATCGCCGTTTTTTGCGGCTATTATCGTCTCGGCGCATTCCTCGCCGACCTTTTTCAGTATCTTGTCCATGCCCTTATCAAAAAGATAG
>CAKTED010000112.1 GCA_934546725.1 uncultured Oscillospiraceae bacterium
GTTCTGGGCATGATATCGAGCCGGTAGCCGCTGAATATGGAAATGACGAAGATAAAAACGGAAAAAACGCTCGTGATTATGGCCGTTTTCATGGGGCGCGGAGAGCGGGGGAGCCGCCGGAAGGCGACGACGATCAGCGTTATGACCGCCGCGAAGCCGATAACTATGGCGATTATCTGCGGGATGCTCAGATAGACAGTGATTATGCGCCACACGGAGCTCAGAACCTTGAAATCGGAGGCCGAGAGCGGCGTTGTGCGGTAGCCCATGAGGACGAAGTTAGTAACGCCGAGGCCGAGCCATATGGCGCAGACGAGAAGCTGCGCGAAATGTCTGCGCCGCACAAACAGCGACGGCAGCAGGGTGAGGAACATTATCATCGCGTTCAGAACGAAGAACGCGGGGTAGTTCCATATGCTCCTGAAAACGCTCGTAAACGAGCGGCGGCTGAGCATTTCAACGATAAGGTTCAGCAGCGGCGCGATACATATTATAGTGTATACCGGGCGCTTTTCCGTAAATGCCATGACGCGGCGAAACGCGCCGCAAAGCCGCGTGAGAGGTCTTTTCAAAACGCTGTTCATTGCTCTTCCTGTCTGCTCCTCAGCTTTTCAAGCTCCGGCGCGCTTATGGGGCTCAGCGGGTGGATGCGGCCAAGGGCGCAGTCCGCGGCGGTGGGGTTAATGCTGCAAAGCCCCTCGCCGCGCATGTAGCGGCTGGCCGGACCGGCGTAAATGTGGGTAAGCGCGCGATGCGTATATCTGTCGCTTATGCGGCCGTTTTCAAGCTTGTATCTCAGGTCGCCGGAGAAGACCCTGTCCCGTGCGCTCAGCTCGTCGCGCAGCGGGTCGCCGGTCTCAAGCTCCCAGCAGTGCCGCTCGCGGAAGCGCGCAAGCTCCCAGCTCTCGAGATATGCCGAAACGCCGCTGCCCGCCGGGCGAAGTACCGCGCCCGCGCCGAGCTCACGCTCGCCGTGACAGGCTATGAGGTTTGCCCCATCGTATATCCACTGCCGGAGCGGGACGTAGCCCTCGGTATACGGATGCAGCGAGGTGGCGCGGTCAAAGGCGTCCATGTCGCTTGTTGCGCTCACGAGTACGCAGCGGTTATCCAGCGAAAAGCGCAGCTTGCATATGCTCCAGCCCTCGCCGAGCACGGGCGATATGTCGCAGAGAATGCGCGAGCGCAGCGGATCGTGCTGGTCCACGCGCAGGATGAGCCCGCCGCAGCCGACTATGACGCGGCCGTCCGCGCTTACGTCCAGCGCAGGCAGCGGGGCCTGCCCCGGTTTCAGGCCCGGAATGCGGTAGCGGACGAAGGAGTCGAAGCAGATCAGACTGTTATCCAGCTTCGCGCTGAGCCCCATGGAGCTGAGCGCGGCGGAGCTGAAGTCGCACTCCGTCAGGTCAAGGCCCGAAAGATCGGCCCCGCAGAGCGAGCCGCGGGTCATTTCAAAAATGTGCGCAACGTTTTTTGCCAGCACGCACCATCGCCGATTCGGCGCATGAGGATCGCGCACGTCGTCCAGCACCTGCGAGAGCAGGGGCGACACGATGTGCAGCTTTGCCCGGCCGTTATTGTAGCCGAAGCTGTTCATGTGCTCTCCGGTGAGCCGCGCGACTGCTTTGAGGACGTCCTCGGGCAGGTAAACGCCGAGCAGGGCATAGTCCCCGCGCAGAATGTCGTCATACACTCTGCGGGCGATGCTTTCGGTCAGCTCGGAAGCGCCGGAAATATTTTCAAAGCTCATGTTTCTGTCCCCTGTTTTTTATAAAAATCCAAGCCTATGATAGCACAGAATGCGCCGATTTCAAGCCCGTTTTTGCGCTTTTCGTCAGCCCGGCCAAAGCTCCGTCCGGGCAGAGCGGCATACTGCGGCGTTTTGGCCAAAATCGCGCGGCGGTTTGTGGGGGTAAAGGTTTTCTCCGTCATTCAGAGCCTGCGCAAGCAGGCGAAGAATCCCCCGGTTGGTTCCACCAGGGTAACGTTGTCATACTGCTGTGCCCCTCCGTGTGGGATTGCGTCGTCGCAAAGTCCGCTCAGCTCCGCTTCCTCCTTACGTCGAAAGCTTCGCTCGCTCCCTTGCTCCTCCTTTTCGGCCGCGATCCGCTACGCTGGGTTCGCGTCCGAGACGGGATGGCGCGAGGATGACGGAGGGAACGGGGAACCTCGCGCGTCCACGATACTGCCGCACCCCGCTGCGCACCTCAACTCTCGCACGTCATTCAGAGGGAGCGAAGCGACCGAAGAATCCCCCAATTGGTTTGTACAGGCAGCGACACGCACTTTTGTTTTATAGATGTATAGCAAAAGCCGCAGGATGGAGAAATCCTGCGGCCTTTGCCGGCATGTGTAGAAAATGAATTTAAGGACATGTCTCCTGACGGAGGAGTGCCGCCGGGAGACTTCATATCAAATTAAACAAAAGAAAACATGACTCTTCTTCTACTTAAAATATAACAGAACTCTGTTGCAAAATCAATAATAACAAACGACGAAAAAATTAATATTTTTTGTGCCTTTTAACCAGAGCTGCCGGAAAGCTCTGCGCCGAGCCAGCGCATGAGCGGAGTGCAGCAGAACGCGCCGCCGTCGTCTGTTCCGATATAAAGCGTGCCCTCCGCCGGGTCGGCGTCCCAGCCCATATCCCATGCGTCGGCGCGGCCAAGAACGATCATACGGTCGCCGACGCGGTACTGACTGCCGAGGTACCAGCTTTCCCAGCAGCCGGTTTTAAGCTCCTCGCCGCTGCTTTTATAAGATGTAACGAGCGGAAGCTCTACGGTCTGTTCCTCCTCGGCTCCGCTGAGAGCGTTTATTACGGTCGCGCTTATGAGCTGAATGTGCGCCGTCCACACCTCGCCGCCATCGTCTGACGGAAGAGTGAAGTCATAGTCCCTGAATCTGGACACGGAGTCTATTTCCACAAGCGCGATGAAATCCGACTGCTCCGCGATATCGGCTATGACGGTTTCACTGAACGCCGCGTTTTCCGCAGCTGCGATGTCGGCAAGGCCGGTCCTGGTCTGAACATCGGAGCTGCCGCTTTCGCACGAGCAGAAAAGCGCCGAAATAATCAGAAATGCAGCAATGGAAAGATACTTTTTCACGCCGATCAGCCCTCCTTACCAGTCGTCTATGGAGACTCCGCCGTCGCTGCTGTACGCGCCGCCTTTGAAGCAGCAGGCTGAATCGCCGTCCGGACTTATAACGTACTGCGGCCTGCTCGTCCAGTACTGTGATACGCCGAATATGAGCAGCTTGCCGTCAAACTTTCCGGCGAGAGAAGGGATATCGCGCTCGGGGGTGGTGATGACCTGCTTTCCGTCCTGCGATACGAAGCGGCTTACAAGCGAGAAGCCCTCCAGCCTTTCCGAACCGCCGGAAAAGGAATAGCCGCCGATGCTGTCCAAAATTTGCATTCTGACGGAGGTGGAGGCGGCAAGCCAGCGCTCCGTTGAGCGGTCGACCAGCTCGTAGCTCTCGGAGCCGTCGGGAGCCGTGACAGCCTCGATTTCGGACGCGGGCAGACGGTGGTCATACGCGTCCGGGACGGCACGAACGATCCTGCCTATCCAGATGTTGCCGCAGGACCGCATCAGTTCGGGGAAGGTCATGCTCTCATAAGCACTTCTCAGCGGCTCGAGCTCCTGCTCGAGAAGAGAAGCGTCCTTCGCGGACGCGGAGGGCAGCAGCACGGCGAAGCTGAGGATCAGCGCAGCGGCTGCTTTCATAAAAATTCTCATATTACCCGGCTCCTTTCCGTAAAAGAATACAGCTTAACTGATATGGCTTAAAAACGACATATTTGACAATAAAAATGTAAC
Source organism: uncultured Oscillospiraceae bacterium (assembly GCA_934546725.1). Taxonomy (GTDB): domain Bacteria; phylum Bacillota; class Clostridia; order Oscillospirales; family Oscillospiraceae; genus RGIG6375. The sequence continues at coordinate 3,828 of CAKTED010000112.1, forward strand.
ATAAAAGCGGCGAATTGTCAATATGCACAGTGAAAAACGCTGGAAAAATCAAACATACGCAAAATGTGAAATTTCTTCGCGGGCTATGCGTCAAACTGCTCAAATTCGCGCACAATAATATATAAATTATTTTCAAATCAGCTATTGACATCCGGGGAAGCGGGTGGTACATTATGTTTAGCACTCGGGGAGATAGAGTGCTAAAGACGAAAGAGAGTGCGGACATGGAGCTGAGCGAAAGAAAGCGTAAAATACTCAAGGCCGTTGTTGAGAGCTACATCGAAACGGCCGAGCCGGTCGGCTCGAAGGCCATCGCGGCCGGAGCGGGACTGGGCGTTTCCTCCGCCACGATCCGCAACGAGCTTGCCGAGCTTACGAGTATGGGCTATCTCGAGCAGCCGCACACCTCTGCCGGACGCATCCCGTCCCCGAAGGGCTACAGAATATATGTAAACGAGCTGATGAACCAGCATGCTTTGAGCATGAAGGAGACCAGCGAGATCAACAGGGCGCTCAACACGAAGGTGAAGCAACTGGACGTGCTGCTCTCCGAGGCGGGCGAGGTCATATCGGACCTCACGAGCTATCCGGCCTACGCCATGGCGGCTCCCGCCGGGGCGCTGACGGTGAAGCGCTTCGACTTCATTTATGTTGATGCGGCGACGGTGATCGCCGTGGCGCTTTTGAGCAACAGCAGCGTAAAGAACCGGCTGATGAGCTTCCCGGACGGCATTGAAGAGACGTTCGTAAAAAAGCTTTCTACCGTGTTCAACGCAAATTTCACCGGAATAACGGAAAAGGAGCTCACGCCGGAGCTGATAGCATCGGCGGAGCGCGTTACCGGCGATGTGAGCGGCGCCGTTGCGGCGGCGGCAGGATTTGCGCTGAACATTCTGGCGCAGGCCACGCCGGGCAGGGCGAGCGTTTCGGGCGCGTCGCAGCTGCTTATCCACCCGGAGTACCACGATGTGGACAAGGCTCAGAAGCTTCTTTCGTACCTTTCGGACGATGAGGAGCTCATGCAGATGCCGACTCCGGAGGGAGACACCGAGATCAAAATTCTGATCGGCCCCGAGAACGTAGCCGAAGAGCTGAAGGATTCCAGCGTTGTAATGGCAAGCTACGATCTTGGTAATAATATGAAGGGCATGATAGGCGTCGTCGGTCCGACGCGAATGGATTACGCAAAGGTTGCGGCGCATCTTTCCTACGTTGTGCGCGGCCTCAGAGAGCTGGCAGCGGGCGGAAAGCTTCCGCTGATGCCGCCGGATCTTCTGCCGGCGCCAAAGCAGCCGCCGGATATCCCGCCCCTCAATGGAAAGGAATGATTTGAAAAAATGGCTTCCAAAAAGAAAAACGGAGAGGCAGAGAATAAAGAAGAGGAAATAAATCAGACGGCGGAGACCGCCGAAGAAGAAATTCCCGAGACCGTCGAGGAGCCTGCGGAACCCGCAAGAGATTACGAGGCCGAGCTGAGCGCCGAGAAGGACAGATATCTCAGACTTGCAGCCGAATATGATAATTATCGCCGCCGCAGCCAGAAGGAGCGCGAGGCGCTTTACGCCGACGTCAAGGCCGATACGGTGACGAAGCTGCTGCCGGTTTACGATAATATCGCAAGGGCGCTGGCGCTTGGCTGCACGGACGAGGCTTTCATGAAGGGCATTCAGATGACCATGAATCAGCTTGAAGAGATATTCGACAAGCTGGGCGTGAAGGAAATAGAGGCCGTGGGTCAGCCGTTTGACCCGGAAAAGCATAACGCCGTGCGTCACATTGAGGACGATTCCGTCGGCGAGAACACCGTGGTCGAAGAATTTCAGAAGGGCTTCACCCTTGGCGACAGGGTGATCCGTTTCGCAATGGTCGTAGTCGCAAACTGAAAACACTTTACAGCAAAGCCGGGCGGCCTGAGCCGCTTTATCAAAAACTCATTAGGATGTTAATTCTGACAGGAGGAATTTATTATGGGCAAAATTATTGGTATAGATCTTGGTACTACAAACAGCTGCGTAG
>CAKTED010000113.1 GCA_934546725.1 uncultured Oscillospiraceae bacterium
TCCCCCTTGTTGGTTCCACCGGGGTAACGATGACGTACTGCTCTGCCCCTCCATATGGGATTCCACGGCCTGCGGCCTCTGAATGACGGAAACCCCGGGTCTCCGCGTCCCCGAAAAAACGGAATCTGATTTTATTCCGTCATCTGCGGATGACGGAACTCTGTGAGACTGCTCACACAACAACATCTCGGAACACACTTTTCCACACAGCATAAGAAAACAGAAGCTGCGAAAAAATTCGCAGCTTCTGTTTTCATATATCCAGCAAATGCACCGCTATGGAAAAGTACACTGTCAGTGCGCAGCAGTCGACGAGCGTTGTGATTATTGGCGAGGCCATAATTGCCGGATCGAGCCTGCACAGCTTTGCCAGTATCGGCAGCGTGCAGCCTATGCTTTTTGCGATTATAACCGTCAAAAACAGGCTTATGGATACAACGAGCGCCACCATTACGGCGTCGTCATACATGAGCACCACCCGGATGAAGTTTGCCACCGCCAGCACCGCGCCGACAATGAGCGCCACGCGAACCTCCTTGAAGAGCACCTTCAAAATATCCTTTGGCTGGATATCGCCGACAGCCATACCGCGAATGATCATCGTGGAGCTTTGCGAGCCCGCGTTTCCGCCCGTATCCGTCAGCATCGGCATAAGCGCAACAAGCAGCGGAACAACGGCGAAGGCCTCCTCGAACTTCATGAGTATATTGCCCGTTACCGTCGCCGAGATCATGAGCAGGAGCAGCCAAAGCACGCGGTTTTTGGCCAGCGTTAAAACCCCGGTCTTGAGATACGGCTTATCAGACGGCGTCATTGCCGCCATTTTTTCAAAGTCCTCCGTTGCCTCCTGCTCTATAACATCAAGTATATCGTCAACGGTGATTATGCCTACAAGGCGGTTTTCAAGATCCACGACCGGCACTGTAATGAGGTCATACTTGGAGCAGATTTCAGAAACATGCTCCTGGTCATCCGTTGTGGTAACAGAGATAACATTATCTTCCATTATGTCCGTTATGTTATCATCATAGTCTGCCAGCAGCAGCTCCTTGACTGTCACAACGCCGAGCAGCTTGCGGTCGCTGTCCACAACGTAGCAGGTATATATCGTTTCCTTATCTTCGCCGGTCTTTCTGATGTGCTCAAAGGCTTCGCGGACGTTCATGCTCCTCTTGAGGTCAACGTATTCGGCGGTCATAATGCTTCCGGCGGAATTGTCCGGATATTTCAGAAACTGGTTTATGAGCGCGCGCGTCTCGCTGTTGGCATTCGCCATAACTCTTTTAACAACGTTGGCCGGCAGCTCCTCCATCATGTCAACGGCGTCATCCACGAAGAGCTCGTCCATAATATACGCTATTTCCTTATCGGTTATGGAGTTTATGATATATTCCTGTTCATCGGAGCCAAGATTTGCAAAGGTCTCGGCTGCCAGCTCCTTGGGAAGCAATCGGAAAACCACTGCCAGCTGCGCTGCGGGAAGAGTTTCCAGAAACTCCGCTATATCCACCTCGTTCATCTCGCCAAGCCTCATCTTAAGCGCTTTAAGCTCGCGCTTCTCCACAAGCTCTCCGAGCTCTTCAAACTCGTTGTTTTCCAATCATATCATCCCTTCCGCCAGCCCCGTACCGGCAGGGCCACGGCATTTTCTTCAAACAGGTACAAGCACTACTTTATTTCAATTTCGTTCAAAAGTCAAACGCATTTGGGAAAAATCCGCGTTAAATACCCGAAAAGAATAAAAAAAAGGCACCTGCTATTGCAGGTACCCTTTTGGAGCGGACGACGAGGCTCGAACTCGCTACCTCCACCTTGGCAAGGTGGCGCTCTACCGGATGAGCTACGTCCGCATATATGGTGCCTCCGGTCGGAATCGAACCAACGACACGGGGATTTTCAGTCCCCTGCTCTACCAACTGAGCTACAGAGGCATAATGGCGACCGAGAAGGGGCTCGAACCCTCGACCTCCAGCGTGACAGGCTGGCGTTCTAACCAACTGAACTACTCGGCCATAATGCTACAGCATTATCATTATCTGCTGTGGATAATTGGTGGGAACAACAGGGCTCGAACCTGTGACCCCATGCTTGTAAGGCATGTGCTCTCCCAGCTGAGCTATGCTCCCAAGGGGTTTCGCGCTTCGTTGTCATCCGCAACAGCGATATTGACTATACACCACATTTCCCGATATGTCAATACCTTTTTCCATTTTTTCTGAAAAACTTCTATTTTGCCGTATAATCGTGCCTGCGGCAGAAAACGAATATCCTGTCCTCATCCTCTTTCGGCGGTTCAGGCGAGAGCTCGCCATAGAACCGGACGTCTTCAAAGCCGTTTTCTTCAAGCAGGCGCTTCATGCGCTCCAGGTCCGGCGCATACTCGGTGTGCTCCTCGCCGCTTCTCTTCCACAGCTCGCCCCTGCGCGAAAAAATGTCCACGCCGTAAACGCACTCGCGCTCCTCCTCGTAATAGTCGGTGCGCCAGGCGCAGAAAAGCTCGTCATCCTCATCGATATACGTCATGCCGTCCATGCGGCGGAACTTCGCCTCGGTATTTACGTCAAATATAAAAAGGCCTCCCGGCTCGACAAAGCAGCTTATGCGCCGAAAGACCTCCCCGATATCCTCCGGCGGGATATAATTGATCCCGTCCATGCTGCATATGGCAGCGTCCGCCGTTCCGTAAAGGTCCAGCTCCCGCAGGTCCTGATTGATGAAGATCGGCTTCACGGCGCAGTCCGTCTCCCCGGCCCGCCGCTGCGCCTCCATGAGCATCTCGGCGGACATGTCCACGCAGATAAGCTCAAAGCCGCGCTGCGCCAGTATGCAGCTCAGCCTTCCCGTCCCGCAGGCAAGATCTATCACGCTGTGAGGCGCGGCGCCCGCCATGGCAAAGAGCGTGGAGTAATAGTCCGCCCAGGCGTAATAGTCATTATCGCGCATCAGGCGGTCATAGACCCCCGCGAGCGAGCTGTACTCATTCACCCTCTTCCGCCTCCAGGCGATCAAAAACTATGCCGTAGCCGCCCGCGCCATACTGGAGCGAACGGTTCACGCGGCTGATTATCGCGCTGCTTGCGCCGGTATTTTCCATGATGGCGTTATAGATGAGCCCACGGTGGAGAAGTCTTGCCACCTCAAAGCGCTGCTCCATGGCCATAAGCTCGGTCATGCTGCAAAGGTCCTCAAGAAAAGCCTTGACCTCTTCCTCGGAATTAAGCTTGAGGAACGCCTTATACATCTGCGTATCCTCAAGCCGTCTGTTATTTTTCTTCATTTTGTTAAATACACACCTCATTTTTGATAATTGTCTCAAATTTTAAATCACACACTGTCCCAAAGTATCTCCATACTATCATACCTATTTAAAAAAGTAAATGGTGAATTACACAATTATTTTGCGTGCGCATTTTTGCCGTCAGCAAATATTGTAATATTTTTTCATCTGTGCTATAATGGCCGCCGTATGGACAGCTGCATTTCTGACACATCACGAGTTACAGTACACATTCTTCTGAAAGGACAAAAATCTCATGTCAGGTCTCAAAAAAACCGTTTGCATATTCGCGTCCTGCGCGCTTGCTCTTTCGCTCTGCTCCTGCGACCTCGTCGGCGAAGAAAATCGCCCCGGCGCTTCGGCGGAGCCCTCCGAGCCTGTAAGCTCCCCTTCTGCCTCTCCCGAGCCTTCGGCAGACGTTGAACCGTCCGTCGAGCCCAGCGTGGAGCCCTCGTCCGTGCCATCGGATGAGCCCACTGCGGAGCCGTCCGCCGAGCCGTCCGCTTCTCCGGAAGCCACGCCGGAGGCCACCCCCTCCGTGACCGCTCCCCCGAGCAGCGGCGTAGCCTCCTTCGAGCTTTCCGGTTCCGCCGTCCTGGCGGAGACATCGGACTACGGTCAGGAATACGTTGACAAAATGGTGTTTCTCGGGGACAGCACCACCTACGGCATGAAATACTACGCCGTTCTCTCCGGCGGCAAGGATACAAAGCAGGTCTGGACTCCCTCTAACGGAACGCTCACGCTTTCGTACCAGGGCTTTGCGTCCATCGTATATCCGGAGGATGGCAGTGAGATCACAATACGCGACGCCGTCGGCCGCGCCAAGCCCGAGTATCTTGTGATAACGCTCGGCGTAAACGGCATTTCCTTCATGGACGAGAGCTATTTCAAATCCGAATACAAATCCCTCGTTACGGACATCCAGTCTCTAAGCCCCGATACGAAGATCATTCTCCAGTCCATATTCCCCGTTGCTTCAAACTACGAGTATCTCAGCTCCATAAATAACGATAAAATTTCCGCGGCCAACGGCTGGATACTTGACATCGCCGCCGAGACCGGAACGCGCTTTCTCAACACCGCCTCCGTGCTTGTCGGCTCCGACGGATGGCTCCCCCAAAGCTACCAGAACGGCGACGGTCTGCACCTGAACGCCGACGGCTTCAACGTTGTTCTCTCCTACATCCGCACACACGGTTACCAGTAAAATTCACGAAAGGAACTGATTCTATGAAAGTACTGAAACATTCTCTCGCTCTCCTGCTCGCCATATGCGCGCTTCTTTCTCTCTGCGCCTGCGGCGACAGCGGCGGCAAGGCAGAATATAAAGATGACGTCGCCGTTTCCGACCTTGCGGACAAGGTCATCGACACGAACGACAGATGGAGCTTCACGCAGATGAACGACAGCTACCTTGAGGGCGCAATGAAGCTCACTCCCTCCGACTTTGCCGAATATTCCGTTAATATCAACGCCATGGGCACCACGGCTGACGAGTTTGGCATATTCAAGGCAAAGGATGCCGACTCCGTGGCCGCCGTAAAGGAGGCCGCCGAGGGCTACCTCAGCTTCAGGCTCGAGACCTGGATGGACGAATACATGCCCGAGGAGAAGCCGAAGCTTGAAAAGGCCGAGGTAAAGGTCTGCGGACTTTATGTAATGTACGCCATTCTTGACGATTCTTCCCGCTCCGCCGCGTTCGATGCCTTCGAGAGCGCGCTGAAAAAATAAAAACTTCCACTTTGCATAAAACCTTCCTCCCGGCAGAAAATATGGGCGATGAGCTCACATTCTTCAGCCGGGAGGATTTTTTCTTTTCTTCCGCACGGGCGCGGAGCGTTTCGCCGCGGCGGTCCGCGTTTTACAGGCACAGTCCGAAAATATTGCGGCAGAACGGAGATTATTTTTTATGAAAACTCATCGCACACTGCAAGGTATTACATTGGCGCTGGCCGTGGTTTTCGCCCTCACGCTGTCTGCCGGCGCAGTGGAGGTAATAAGCGTCTCGCTCACCCCCGCCGCCGAGGAGGATATAAATTACGCCCCGATCGCCGAAAACCTCAGCATAACCACGTTTCGCAGCGTTTCCGTCAGCGGTCACTTTTCCGCCGTCGACCCGGAGGGAGACGCCATAACCTTCAGCGTCGCCCGTCAGCCGGAAAAGGGCATCGTCTCCTGCGACGGAACGAGCTTTGTATACACGCCCGCCGACGGCAGCAAGGGCCGCGACAGCTTCACCTATATCGCCACTGACAGTCTCGGCAATTCGTCCGGAGAGGCCACGGTAAGCGTCAGGATCGAAAAGCAGAGCGTAAAGCTCAGCTATGCCGACATGGACGGCAGCGGCGCGCAGTATGCCTCCCTGCGCCTGGCCGAGGCCGGGATATACACCGGCAGACGCGTCGGCGGCGTATATTACTTCGATCCCTCCCAGCCAGTCAGCCGCGCCGACTTTCTTTCCATGTGCCTCAGCGCCGCCGGACTAGATACGCTTGACGGCATTACAAACACGGGCTTTTC
>CAKTED010000114.1 GCA_934546725.1 uncultured Oscillospiraceae bacterium
TGCGCGCGATCAGGCAAGGAGAAAAAATGTACAGGGGAAAAAACGTAAAAATTTCAGGGAAAAGTCATTCAGGACTGGACTTTTGCGATGATATACTATATTATAAATATTGATAAATAAAAATGAATATGGTGAGCATAAGCTTCATAAAAAACAGATAATCAATAAAAGGGAGAGAACAGCATGGGACTTATCAAGGCTGCAATAGGGGCCGCCGGCGGAGTTATGGCCGACCAGTGGAAGGAATATTTTTATTGCGAGGCCATTCCGGCAGATGTTTTGGCCGTTAAGGGACAGAAGAAGATATCGGGCCGCTCGAGCAACTATAAGGGCGACGAAAACATCATATCCAACGGTTCGCTCATTGCCGTGGCGGACGGACAGTGCATGCTCATCGTCGAGCAGGGCAAGATAGTGGATGTCTGCGCCGAGCCGGGCGAATATACATATAACGCGTCCACAGAGCCCAGCATATTCTCCGGCAACCTCGGCGAGAGCATAAAGGCGGTGTTTCAGAACATCGGCAAGCGCTTTACCTTTGGCGGCGAAGCGCCCAAGGACCAGAGAATATACTATTTTAATACAAAGGAGCTTGTCGGCAACAAGTACGGCACTCCGTCGCCCGTGCCCTTCCGCGTTGTTGACCAGCGCGCGGGCATCGATATCGACATAGCCATACGCTGCTTCGGCGAGTACAGCTACCGCGTTTCAAACCCGCTGCTGTTCTACACCAACGTCTGCGGCAACGTGAGCGAGGCGTATACCACAGAACAGATCGCCGGACAGATGAAGACCGAGCTGCTCACGGCGCTTCAGCCCGCCTTTGCCCGCATAAGCGAGATGGGCATACGCTACTCCGCCCTGCCGGGACACACCACGGAGCTGGCGGAGGTGCTCAACGAGCAGCTTTCAAAGAAATGGCGCGATCTGCGCGGAATCGAGATAGTCTCCTTCGGCGTTTCGTCCGTAAAGGCGAACGAGGAAGACGAGCAGATGATAAAGGAAATGCAGCGCAACGCGGCGTTCATGGATCCCACGCGCGCTGCGGCTCACCTTGTCGGCAGCCAGGGCGACGCGATGAAGATAGCGGCAGGCAATCAGGGCGCAGGCCCTGCCATGGCCTTTATGGGCATGGGCATGGCAGGCCAGGCCGGAGGAATGAACGCGCAGAACCTTTATCAGATGGGCGCGCAGCAGCAGGCACAGCCACAGGCGGCCCCCGCGGCGGGTGGCTGGAAATGCGCCTGCGGCGCGGTCGCCACGGGCAAATTCTGCCCCGAGTGCGGCGCAAAGAAGCCCGAGCCTGCGGCGGACGGCTGGAAGTGCGCCTGCGGCGCGGTAAACAAGGGCAAGTTCTGCTCCGAGTGCGGCGCGAAGAAGCCCGCCGGAGTGCCCCAGTACAGGTGCGACAAATGCGGCTGGGAGCCCGCCGATCCCACGAATCCGCCCAAATTCTGCCCCGAATGCGGCGACCCGTTTGATAACGGCGACATAGTGGGCTGATACCGGCAAAAGCAGAAGGGAGAAAATATAATGCCTGCACAGGTCACCAATTATAAATGCCCCGCCTGCACCGGACCGCTGCACTTCGTAGGCAGCTCCGGCAAGCTGGAGTGCGATTACTGCGGCTCAACCTTCGATGTTGCCGAGGTCGAGAAGCTTTACGCGGATAAGGATAAGGCGGCTGCCGAGGCGCAGCATAAGGCTGAGGAAAAGACCGCCGCCGGGGGAGAGACGGACTGGGATATGTCCGGCCTTAACGAAGACTGGGGCGCGGACGCAAACGGGGTAAAGGCATACAGCTGCCCGTCCTGCGGCGCGGAGCTTATCTGCGACGATTCCACGGCCGCGACCTCCTGCCCGTATTGCGGCAACCCGACCATAGTTCCGGGTCAGCTCTCCGGAGCGCTTAAGCCGGACTATGTCATCCCCTTCAAGCTCAGTAAGGAGGACGCCGTAAAGGCTCTTCAGGAGCATTATAAGGGAAAACCGTTCCTGCCAAAGGAATTTAAATCCAAAAACCATATTCAGGAGATAAAGGGAGTTTACGTTCCGTTCTGGCTCTTTGACGGCGCCGCGGAAGGCAGCGCCCGCTTTGAGGCGACGATATCACACAGCTATACCTCCGGCGACGAGGAGGTCACCCAGACGGAGCATTACGACGTTTACCGCGCGGGCGATATCGCGTTTGAAAAGATCCCCGTGGATGCCTCGAGCAAGATGCCGGACGATCACATGGACTCCATCGAGCCCTATGATTACTCCGAGCTGAAGAAGTTCTCCACGGCCTATCTGCCGGGCTTCCTGGCGGATAAATACGACGTAAGCATTGAGCAGTGCAGAGACAGAGCGGATGAACGCTGCGCAAATACTCTCAGCGACGCGCTGAGACAGAGCGTCGGCGGAGCGTATGACAGCTGCACGAAGGTCGATGAGCAGATAAGCCTGCGGCGAGGGAAGGTACACTATGCCCTCATGCCCGTCTGGATGCTCAGCAGCAAATGGAAGGGGAAGGATTTCCTCTTCGCCATGAACGGGCAGACCGGTAAGCTGGTAGGCGACCTGCCGATGAGCTGGGGCAAATTCTGGGCGACCTTCGCCGCCATTGCCGCGCCGCTCACGATCATAAGCTCGCTCATACTGGCGCTGGCGTAAGGAGGAGAGAAAAATGAAGAAAAAAATTATCGCCCTTCTCCTGACACTCTGCATGATGGCGGCCCTTTCCGCGGCCGCGCTGGCGGACGGCGCGCAGTACGTTTTTGACGATTACGGCCTGCTTACGGATGACGAATGGAGCACGCTCGAGGATAAGGCGCGGGCCCTCTCCGAGCAGTACGAATGCGGGATCTACGCCATAATAGTTGACGATTACAGCTATTACGGCAGCGGCAGCTCCGAGCAGGTCGCGGAGCGGATATATAAGGACAGCGGTCTCGGCTATGCAAACGGCGATGATACGGACGGCATCGTCCTCCTGCTGAGCATGGACGCCCGCGACTGGGCGCTTTATGCTCACGGCATCACGGCAGAGAGCGCTTTTAACAAAAGCGCTCAGGGCAGGCTTTCGGAAAGGTTCCTCGGCAGCCTCGGCAATGACGACTGGGCCGGCGGAGTTGACGATTATATCACCGCCTGCGGAGATTTTCTCCAGAATCTTGCCGACTATGAGGCAAACGGCGGCGACCTGAGCGACTATGAGGATTATGACGAGCCCGGTATAACGGTCGGTGTGGTCATTATATGCGCGCTGGTCTCCAGCCTGATAGCGCTTATAGTCTGCCTTATCATGAAGGGGAAGATGAGGTCCGTTCGCCACGGCGCGGAAGCCGGTGCATACGTTTCCGGCGGCCTGAATCTTACGGACGGCTTCGATAACTATACCCATACCACCGAAACCCGCCGCCGCATTGAGCGGGATAACGATTCCGGCTCCTCCGGCGGCAGTGCGTCCGACGGCGTGTCGAGCAGCGGAAAATTTTAAATTGCCAGGATTTTTCTGTGGGCTCCGCACAGGGTCCACAGAAAATTTGAAAAATTCAATTATTTGCAAATAAAAATCACAAAAAGTGTATGACACTTGTTGCAATTGCTACAAAAAAGTGGTACAATATGATGTAGTTATATAAAAAACCGTATTTTAATACGGTTTTCGAGAAATGCCAGAAAATTCTTCAGGCAGAGCACGTAGTACTTTGGTACGATTTACAAATACCCGCGCTGCTGGTAGAATTTATTAAAAGGCACAGAGCTTCCTGCGGAACGCAGATATGCGCAGCCGAATACGCGGAAAAGGACTATCCGGCATACATATATTTAAGGAGGGGTTGCGAGCTCACGATGGAGCGGGGCCGCACGCTGCTGCGGCAAAGGACATAGTCAAAGATATGGAGGGAAAAGATGAAGAAGATCATAAGCTTATTCCTGGCCGTTGTAATGACCGCCGGTATGCTGGCGGTCGGGCCGTTCACGGCTTCGGCCTCTGCGGCATCGGCGGCGTCCGGATCGGACGCGCTTTCGGCGCTGGGAATAGACACCAGCGCTGCTCCGGACGGATACGATCCGGACAGCATCGATAACCCGTACGGACGCAATACCATTGAGGTAGCGCCCGTATACGAGCTGTATACCATCGGCCTGAATAATAACGCGGAGAGCGTTGTTAAGGACAGTGTCGATGGAGGCTACAGCTCCGTTCAGCAGAACGGTACTGTTTCCTTTGTGAAAGACTCTACCGCGAAGAGCACGCTTCAGAGCAATCTCTATGGCCACAACAAGTGGGGCGTAGATACAAGCTCCGGCATCCTTTTGAGCGGCACAACGCAGAACGTTTCCAAAGAGGGAAAGACGACGGCTACCGGTACCTACGCTAATATAAGCTCCGGCGTCTTCAACGCGGATGTCCAGTCTGTTTATCCCACAAAGGGCTACCTGACCGGCGTGGAAAACATCAGCACCACCCTTAACGTAAACGGCAATACCGGCAGCTTCGCAATGGCAGACGTCGCGGCGGGCAAGTTTGTCAAGAGCGACGATACCATTCACAGCCAGATAGCAATGGTATATGCCGGAGAGTACAGCGCGGACGGCGGCCTTTATCTCCGCTTCGGCGACGCGCTCACCGGCAAATACGGCGATTCCATCGAGCTTATCCCGAAGGGCAATGTTATCGGTAATCCCACGCTCAGGCTTACAAACGAGGATGGCAGCGAGAGCGACAAGCTGGCAGAGAATTTTGCCGAGAACCCCTATCAGCTCAAGAACTATCTCCAGGTAGCCACCGGCGACTGGAACGGCGATGGAGTTGACGAGGTTGCGGTTTATATTCCCGAGGTCGGCAACTCCCGCATAGTCGTCTATGCGCCGAAGAAGACCGACGGCAGCTCCTATATGAAGGCCTCCAACTGGGACGTTGCCTGGACATATTACCTGCGCGAGGGCAGCGTTGTTTCCAACATGATCTCCCTCGTCAGCGGCGACGTTGACCAGGACGGTATCGACGACCTCGCCTGCACCTGGGGCTACTATTACGGCCCTGAGCAGAACGTAGGCTCCCGCGCCGTCGTCATGTTCGGCGGCAAGGGCACGGATATCCTCAAGCGCTCCCAGGAGTTCAGCCTGAACTACGGCTCGAGCAACCTCGTCCGCGCGTCCTTCGCCTTCGGAGATATCTCAGGCAGCGGCGAGGAGAGCCTTATCCTCTGCGGCCAGTCCGACGCGGACCTCAAGAACGGCAAGACCTCCCGCTACGTTGCCATGTATACCTGGAACGGCAGCAGCTTCACCTCCTCCGTCGCGCAGAACTTCGTTCTGTTCGAGAAGGATAAGGACGGCGTTTACAAGTGGGACGCCATGGATAATAGACACAGAACCGGCAGCGCGGTAGATAATTTCTACTCTCTGCCGCTCATGGTTGCCAATACCGCCATTATCGGCAAGTCCATTCAGGACGAGGGCGGCAACCGTCTGTATTTTGACAGCCTTATCATCCAGTATACCGATAAGGGTCTTAACATCGAGGAAGCATGGGATACTCTTTCCAACGTTCCCGGAAAGGACGGCCTCCAGTACGTTGAGTACAATGCCGCCGCGGGCGACCTTACCGGTCAGACCGGAGCCGGTACGCTCTTCACCATGTCCCAGACTCTCAGCGAGCACCCGGTAAAAACCGCCGCCTATACTGTAAAGGGCTCCCACCAAGAGCCTGTTTACCGCAGCGAATATTATTATAAAAACTGGTTCTGTAAGCTCTTCAAGATCAAAACCTGGTACAAAGTCGTTGACCACTGGAAAACTGT
>CAKTED010000115.1 GCA_934546725.1 uncultured Oscillospiraceae bacterium
CGGGGTCGATGGAGTTGATCCCGCCGCGCACGGACTCCGCCATATACGCGCCCGTGTTGATGGAAACAACGATGAGCGCTGCGGCCCATATGCCGAACATGCCCCGGAAGGCCAGCGCGCCGTTTGAAAAGTACGGCACGCCGAAGTAGATGAACACGGCCTGGAGCACCATGGGCGTGCCGCGGAATACCTCTACGTAAATGCGCACTATCACGCGAATGAGCTTGAGGAAAAAGCGCTTTACGACGTTGTCCCGTTTCGTATAGGGGATGGTGTTCAGAATTCCGCAGAGCAGGCCGATGATGCAGCCGATGAGCGTTGCCGCAATGGCGAGGATGAGCGTATTGGCAATGCCCTTGAGGTACGCGGGCCAGTAGGCGGCCAGCAGGCGGCCCATGTCGTTTATCAGCTTTACGAAGAGATTTTCACCCATGCCGCAAAGTCTCCTTCCGATAGATGTTATTTTTACGGTGCTTCCGTGGACGCGCAGGCTCTGAATGACAGCAAATAATGAGCTTTCGCTCAGATCTCGGGCTGAACCGCGATGGCGCTGTTCATGATATTGTTGAAGTCGTCGGCAGTCATGGTGGAGAGGACGTCGTCCATGGCCTGCTTGAGGGCGGTGTTGCCCTTAACGACGGAGATGCCGATATCGATCTCGCTCTGATCTACCTCGAAATCGTCCTCCGTGCCGGAGAAGTCGAGGATGGTAAGGTCGGGATAGGTGGCGCAGGCGCCCATAGCGGTGGGCATATCGGTGCAGATGAAGTCCACGGTGCCGCTCTCAACGGCCATTATCATCGCCGGGGCGGTCTCTGCCTCGGGCATGATGTCCGCGCCGGGAATCTGTGGCAGGCAGGAATCGTACCAGATGGTGCCGGTCTGAGCGGTGCAGGTACCCTTCAGGTCGGAGATGCCGGTAGCGGAGGCCTGCTCGCTGCCGGTCTTGGCAACGCAGACGATGGAAGCGTAGAAGTAGGGGCCCGCCATGTCGACCTCGTTCATGCGGGTCTCCGTCATGGACTGGCCGGCGATAACGGCGTCAAGCTGGCCGGCGTTGAGCGCGGGGGTAAGACCGTCCCAGCCGATGGCCATGATCTCAAGCTCCCAGCCGTAGGTCTCGCAGATCTTCTTGGCGATCATTACATCGTAGCCGTTTGCATAGGAGCCGGGGTTGTTCGCAATGGGCACGGCGCCGTTGGCGTCGGTCATCTGCGTCCAGTTATAGGGCGCGTAGGCGCATTCCATGCCGACGGTGAGAACGCCGTCCTCAACGCCGGGGATGGCGGCAGCGGCGTCGCCGCCGTTATCGGGCTCCGCCGTGGGCTCAGTCGTTGCGGCATCGGTAGGCTCCGCGGTGGGAGTCGTGGTGTTGGTCGTTCCGCCGTCGGAGCCGCAGGCCGCGAGGGCGAGCAGCATGGCCAGCGCCATTACGATTGAAAGGATCTTCTTCATTTTTCTTTACCTCCTGAAAAATTCTGCCTGAAGGAATAAAAAATAGCCATGAAACGTTCCGACATTGGAAACGCTCATGGCAGCACAAAAAATATACGTTTGCTGAAATAATATATATGTGTGCAGACCATGACAGCGCTCCGCAAAATATTTGCGGCAGTCCGTGAGATATTATCTCACGCCCCAGGTAATCGGCCTTCAGGCAAGCCGACCCTTCGGCGACAAACCCTTTCGCAGCCCGCGGATGCCTGTCCACGGCGGGCGGCTACTGATGTTTATCGCGCCTCTATCACAGTGTGCCTGTATATTATCAGCCTCTTCGGGAAATGTCAATACGGGAAAACAATTTAAATCGCTTTTCGGCACATTTTGAGCATTGCCCGCCTTCCCCGTTCATCTTTTGTGCATTTTGACGCGGAAACGGGCTTGACAAATCGGTCCGGCGGCGCTATAATGCAAACAAGAATCGTTACTGTTAAGGAGACGCCTTATGGATAAGGCAGTACGTTACAGCAAAAAGCGCAGCGCGATCTATGAGGTCCTGCGCTCCACGAAGAGCCACCCGAGCGCCGACTG
Source organism: uncultured Oscillospiraceae bacterium (assembly GCA_934546725.1). Taxonomy (GTDB): domain Bacteria; phylum Bacillota; class Clostridia; order Oscillospirales; family Oscillospiraceae; genus RGIG6375. The sequence continues at coordinate 2,032 of CAKTED010000115.1, forward strand.
GATATACGACCAGGTGCGGCGCGAGCACCCGGACATAAGCCTCGGCACGGTCTACCGCAATCTTGCCGCCTTCAAGGCGGACGGGCGGGTGATCTGCGTCGGCGTTGTGAACGGGCAGGAGCGGTATGACGCGAACGTCGCGCCGCATTCGCACTTCGTCTGCCGCCGGTGCGGCGCGGTGCTGGATGTGGACGAGGCGGCGGAGCATCCCGCGCCGGATTCCGCCGGGGACTGCGGCATCGTCGAGAGCCGCGAGATAGTCTACCACGGCGTTTGCAGAAGCTGCGCTGCGCGCATCAAATAAATGCAGGCATTTCTTTGATGGGATGCAGCCTGCTGCGCACTCACCCTCTTGCACGTCATTCAGAGGGAGCGGAGCGACCGAAGAATCCCACCGTTGGTTTGTACAGGTAACGATGACGCACCATTCCGCCCTCCATCGGGGATTCCACGGCCTGCGGCCTCTGAATGACGGAAGTCTTTGCTCCCCGCGTCCACGATTACCGCCGTCATCTGCGGATGACGGAACTCTGTGAGACCACCCGCATAATAGAATCACAAAAAAGTTTTTCCAGCTGACTGAAGCATAAACTCAAAAGAAGCATAAACTCAAAATTTTTAATGACAGGAGATAATCACCATGAAAAAGAAATTCGTATGTCCCGTTTGCGGTTATGTTTATTACGGCGAAGAGCCCCCCGAGAAGTGCCCCCAGTGCGGCGTACCCGGCAGCAAGTTCACCGTCGTTGACGAAAATGCCGCCAAGGTCTATGCCTGCGAGCACGTTATCGGCGTCGGCGCAAAGGGCAGGATAGATGACGAGGTGTATCAGGGCCTTGTGGATAACTTCAACGGCGAGTGCAGCGAGGTCGGCATGTACCTGGCAATGTCCCGCGCCGCCGACCGCGAGGGTTACCCCGAGATCGCCGAGGCCTATAAGCGCTACGCCTTTGAGGAGGCCGAGCACGCGGCAAAGTTCGCCGAGCTTCTCGGCGAGGTCGTCCACGAGTCCACTCAGACGAACCTTGAGCTTCGCGCTGAGGCCGAGTGCGGCGCAACGCAGGGCAAGTTTGAGCTTGCAAAGCGCGCCAAGGAGCTTGGCTACGATGCCATTCACGATACCGTCCACGAGATGGCCCGCGACGAGGCCCGTCACGGCCGTGCATTCGACGGCCTGCTGAAGAGATATTTCGGCAAGTAATTCAGTTTTTTCCCATTGCTTTGTCCCCCCGACCGTTTTTCGCGCGGCCGGGGGGACTTTTTTTGAGGGTGCCGCGAGGGCTGTGGAAGCGGAAGGCTGTGGTGCGGTGCATCGTGGATGCGTGGTGCGGTGCATCGTGGACGCGGAGACCCGATGTTACCGTCATTCAGAGGCCGCAGGCCGTGGAATCCCCCCCGTCAGGGGCACACGCCCAACCGTGGACGCGGAGGGGTCGCCCTTTCCTCCGTCATCCTCGCGAAGCGGGGATCCCCCATGGAGGGGTAGAGCGGTACGTCGTCGCTACCCTAAGCAACCAACCGGGGGATTCCCGCGCGAAGCGCGAGAATGACAGCAGAGCTTGAGAGGCAGTAGTCGTTACCCCGGCGCAACCAACCGGGGGATTCTTCGGTCGCTGACGCTCCCTCTGAATGACAGCAGATAATAAGCTCCGCTCCCTCTGAATGATATGAATATCGCCGCGCCATTGTAAAACCGCGCATTCTGTCGTATAATAAGAGCACGGAATATGAAAAATGAGGTGTAGTGTTGCGGCAGAACGGAAAAATGGCGCGAGGTACAGCGTCGAAAATATTATCGCTGGCGTGGCCGACGATGCTTGAGCAGCTGATGCAGACGGCGGTGCAGTATATAGACACCGCCATGGTGGGCGCGCTCGGCACGCTCGCCACGGCGGCGGTGGGCGCGACGAGCACGGTGAACTGGCTGATAAGCGGAAGCCTTTCGGCGCTGGGAGTGGGCTTTTTGTCCTATGTGGCCAGGGCCTGCGGCGCGGGGGAGCGGGAGCTTGCCGCGCGCGCTTCGGCGCAGGCCGTGCTCGTAACGCTGGTATCGGGCCTGTTCTTTACGCTGCTCACGCTCTCGCTCAGCGGTGTCGTGCCCGTGCTGATGCGGGTGGATAAGGCGGCGAGGGAGCTTGCCGCGCGGTATTTTTTCATTCTCTACATACCCATGCTGCCGAGGGCGGCAAGCATCATATTCGGAACGCTTCTGCGCGCCGTCGGCAATACGAAAACGCCGATGCGGGTCGGGCTGCTCGTGAATGTGATAAACGTGGCGCTGAACCTGCTGCTGATATATCCGACGCGGGAGGCGATGCTTTTCGGCCGAGGCGTAACGCTTTACGGCGCGGGGCTTGGAGTCGAGGGCGCGGCGATAGCCAGCGCGATAGCCTTCACCATGGGCGGAGCGCTCATAACGGCGGCCCTGTGGCGGGATCGGGATATATCCCCACGCGGCCGGTCAGTGAAACCGGACGGCGAGGTGCTGCGGCCATGCCTGAAGGTGGCGATGCCGAATATGCTCCAGCGCTTTGCCACCTCGGCGGGCTACGTTGTTTTCGCGGCGATGATAAACGCGCTGGGCGAAACGGCCACGGCGGCGCACACGATAGCGAACACGGTGGAGTCGGCGTTCTATATCCCCGGCTACGGCATGCAGACGGCGGCTGCGACGCTTGCGGGCAACACGCTCGGCGCGCGGGACGGGCGCCGCATGCGTGACCTTGCGCGGACGATGATCGCTATCGAGGTCGGGCTGATGATAATAAGCGGCGGGCTGCTCTTTGTCTTTGCCCCGGCGCTGCTCGGTATATTTACGCGCGACGGCGAGGTGCTGCGGCTCGGCAGCACGGTCCTGCGCATGGTGGCGCTGTCCGAGCCGTTTTACGGCGTTTCCATAATAATCGAGGGTATGATGCTTGGCGTGGGCAATACGTTGAAGCCGTTTGCCTTCAACGTGGCGGGAATGTGGGGCGTGCGCATACTCGGTACGCTCGTCTGCACGGCGGCGCTGGGCCTCGGCCTTGTGTCGGCCTGGGCGTGCATGATAGCGCATAATCTGCTCATTTTTGCGCTGTTTCTTACGTCGTATCTGCGCGGAAGCTGGTCCGGCGGCGCGTTTGGGTAAAATAGCCAGATTGCCGGACGCAAATTGTACTTGATGTAATTTGAAAAAATGTGTATAATATAGATGTATAAAGCGGTCCGCCGGGGAGCGGATAATACTTGAGGGTAAGAGAGAGGCTTTTTCGGGAAAAGGAAGAGAAAATGTTTGAAGTTGGAGAGATAGTGGTTCATCCGATGCACGGTGCGGGAGTTGTCGACGGTATCGAAGAAGCGAAGGTAGACGGCGTTGTGCGCAGCTATTATGTTTTCAAGCTGCCCGTCGGCGGCCTGAGCATGAAGATACCGGTGGATCACAGCGAAGAGATCGGCATGCGGCGGCTCATAACGCCCGAGCAGGCAGACAGGCTTCTGGCGGCCATAGGCGGCCTTGAGATAGAGATGACCTCCAACTGGAACAGGCGCTATCGCGAGAATATGCTGCGCATAAAGAGCGGGGATCTTCTTGAGGTCGCGCGCGTGGTCAAGGGTCTCATGGCCCGCGACGGCGAGCGAGGGCTGAGCACCGGCGAGCGTAAAATGCTCCGCAGCGCCCGGCAGATACTTATTTCCGAAATAGTCATGACCAAAAACGCCGATTATGACGAGGTCGAGCAGCAGCTCAACCAGGCGCTGGCGGGGTAAAAAGCA
>CAKTED010000116.1 GCA_934546725.1 uncultured Oscillospiraceae bacterium
CGCGGCTATATTATCCGGTGCGGACGGCGCGGAAGATCTATCCCCTTTATGTCCGGCTCGCAGTTGAAAAATTCAAATTCGTTCGGCAGCAGGAACGTGCAGTCAAGCACGCCGTCAATAAAAAGCCTGTGCAGATCATGCCTGTCGCGCAGCTCAAAGCGAAGCTCGGCGTTCGGAAACTCCGCCGAAAAGTTCCTCACAAGTCCCGGCGCTATCCTGTGCAGGTCAACAAAGGGCAGCATGCCCACGTTAAGCTTGCCGCCGGGCGTGGCCGTCAGCCCCTGAGAGATGCGTATAACGTCGTCCGTCTCCCTTGCGATCACGGCAAACTTGTCATAAAGTATCCTGCCCGCCGGGGCAAGCGTTATCACCCTCCCCTTGCGGTGGAAAAGCTGGACGCCAAGCTCCTCCTCAAGAAGCGCTATCTGCTTGCTTACGGTGGACTGAACCATGCCGAACTCGGCCGCGGCCTTCGTAAAGCTCATCCGCTCTACGACCGCAAGAAAATAACGTATCTGCGTGATATTCATTTCATCCATCCAAACTTTAAGTAATTCTGCAAAATTTTAACATCAAAGCTGTAAAAATGCAAGCGTTTAATTAAAAAACATGGCAATAAAATTAAATATCGTTCTCCGTCCCGGAAATACTTGACGTATCAGCCGCTCAACTATATAATGATGCACGCATCATTTGAATATGTTCGATTTTTAACGGGAGGAACAAAATGCGAAAGGATACAATGATAAACGATATGACGAGCGGCAGCGTTACGAAGCAGCTGCTGCTGTTTTCATATCCGTTTATGCTCTCCAACCTTCTTCAGGTGGTCTATACGCTGGTGGACATGATAGTCGTCGGCCAGTTCGTTGGCAGCACGGGGCTTTCCGGCGTTGCCATAGGCGGCGATCTGTCAACGTTTTTCACCATGGTATGCTTCGGCTTCACCAGCGCGGGGCAGATAATGATCTCCCAGTACGTCGGCCAGGGCGACAGGGAGGCCATAAAGAAAACAACGGGCACCATGTTCACCTGCGTGCTCATCATGGCGCTCATCATAACCGGGCTGTCGCTTGCCTTCACGGACGGCATGCTGAAGCTCATGAATACGCCGGAGGAGGCCTGGCGGCAGGCGCGGGATTATGCGGCCGTCTGCTTCTCGGGCATGGTCTTCATATATGGCTACAACACCGTCGGCGCGGTACTGCGCGGCATGGGCGACTCGAAGCGCCCGTTCATCTTTGTCGCCATAGCGGCGGCGCTGAACCTTGTGCTCGACCTCATCTTCGTCGCCGTGTTCAGGATGGACACCTTCGGCGCGGCGCTGGCAACGGTGATCGGCCAGGCGGTATCCTTCATCATCTCCATCATATACCTCTATAAGCGCCGCGAGGCCTTCGGCTTCGACTTCCGCCCGCAGAGCTTCAGGCCCGACCCGGAGAAAATAAAGCCCATGCTCAAGCTCGGTCTGCCCATGGCGCTTCAGTTCGCCGCGATAAGCATTTCCATGATGTATGTGAACTCGCTTGTGAACAAAGCGGGCGGCGTAATTGCCTCGGCGGTATCAGGCGTCGGCGGCAAGCTGAACAACATCATGTCCATCGTCGGCAACTCCATCGGAACGGCGTCCTCGGCCATGATCGGGCAGAACATCGCCGCGCGCAAAACCGACCGCGTATCGAAGATCACGCTCACCTCCTTTGCGATATGCATAAGCTTTGCCGTTTTCCTTTCCGTGATATTCCTGCTCTTCCCGACGCAGATATTCAGCATTTTCGATACCGATCCCCAGGTGCTGGCCTATGCGCCGTTCTATTCCATCGTTTCCACGCTGGCCTTCATCACCTTTGCCATAATTTCGCCGTTCAACTCGCTGATAAACGGCATAGGTCACGCGTCGCTCGCGCTCATAATTGCGATAATGGACGGCGTTGTTGCGCGAATCGGCTTTGTTCTGCTCTTCGGCTATGTCTTCGACCTCGGCGTGAAGGGCATGTGGATAGGCAGCGCCTGCGCCGGCTTCGTAACCGGCGGCCTGTCGCTGATATATTTCATCTCGGGCAAATGGAAGACCCGCAAGCTGCTCATTGATAACTGACGCCGAAGAGGTGAGAAAATGGACAGGCTTTCTCCCGCGCGCGAGCGCGATTTTGCCGTCGATCTTGTAAAATGCATCGCCATTTTCGGCGTGATAATCATCCACACCTGCTCCTATTCGCATCCTCAGGGCTCATTCGCGTGGTATTCCTCGCTCTTCTGGGGCAGTATTGTGCGCGGAAGCGTTCCGCTGTTTTTCATGTGCAGCGGCGCGCTGTTTCTCGGGAGCGGCAGGCCGGTATCTGTGCGGAAGCTTTTTACGAAAACGCTGCCGCGAATACTTGCCGCCATGCTCGTGTGGTCCATGCTTTACAAGCTCTGGCACCTTGCGACGGAGGGCGGCGTAACGGCCTCCGGCCTTATCACCGCGCTGAAGGAAACTCTTCTGCTTCGTCAGGAATTTCATTTTTACTATTTGCAGATCATTCTGATCGTCTATCTCATGCTGCCGGTGACGGAGCTTATCGTGCAAAACGCGTCGCGCCGCAGGCTGGAATACGCCCTCGGCGTATGGTTCGTTTTCGGCATAGTCTACCCCTCGCTGCTGCCGCTGTGGCCGTTCAGACTGCTCGGCGGCATACCGCTGCAATATAAGCTGAACATGACCTGGGCCGCCGTCGGCTACGGCATACTCGGCGCGTATATGAAGAAATACCCGCCGAAGCGCGGGCTGTCCGCGTCGCTCGCGGCTGCGGGCTTTGCGCTCATATTCTGCGGAACGGCCATCGTTTCCGCGCGGCAGGGCAAGCTTTACAGCGGCTTTTTCGAGGGCATGGCTCCTGGCGCGTGCCTTCTAGCGGCAGGCATATTCGGCCTCTGCCTCGGCGCAAAGCCGCCCCGCGCGTCACTGCGGCGGATCGCCGAGTTCGGCTCGAAGGCCTCGTTCTGCATATACCTCGTTCATGTGTTCTTCATCTACATTTTCTCGCGGCTCGGCGTTTCGGCCGGGCTGCTGCCTCCGCTCATCGGCGTTCCCCTGCTCGCGCTTGCATATCTTGCATGCAGCACGGCGGTATATCTCGTACTCTCGCGCATTCCGATCGTAAACAGATGGCTCATCTGACACCGCCCCTCCCGCGCCGCACTCACTCTCTCGCACGTCATTCAGAGGGAGCCAACGGCAACCGAAGAATCCCCCCAATGGTTCCGCCATGGCAGCGACACGCACCCTCTGAATGACGAAGACCTTGAGTCTCCGCGTCCACGATACCGATGCACACGCAAAAAGCATCGCCGCAAAAATTGCGGCGATGCTTTTTTGTGCTTATATTCGATTACGCTCAACGATTCTTCGCGTCACAGGACATCGGCATTTCCCATGCATCGTGCTCCGTGTGCAGCAGCTTATGCAGGCGCTTTGCGTGAAATTCGTCCCTGTAATAATCGTAAAATTCCTGAACTTCCGGATTTTCGTGCGAAAAACGCGTTGCCGCAGAGCGGTCAAGACCGTAAAGCGTCTTTCCGCGCGCTTCAGCCAGCTCCTGATTTGGTGCAATGGGCTGTCCACCGCCGCCCGCGCAGCCGCCGGGGCAGGCCATGATCTCGACAAAATCGTAGCTCACCTCGCCCTTGCGCAGCGCCTCAATCAGCTTATGCGCATTGCCAAGCCCGCTTGCAACTGCAACTCTGACGCGCGTACCGCCAACGGTATACTCCGCCTCGCGCCAGCCGTTCACTCCGCGCACGTTCTCAAATGCATCGGCATCCGGATTTTTACCCTCAACGAGGTAATATACGGAGCGCAGAGCGGCCTCCATGACTCCGCCTGTCGCGCCGAAGATAACGGCCGCGCCGGTACCGACGCCCATGGGAGAGTCGAAATCCTCCTCGGGCAGTGAGGCGGGGTTTATATGCTCCGCGCGGATCATACGGTCCACCTCGCGCGTTGTGAGAACAACGTCGACATCCGGTATGCCTTCGTTATACTGCATCGTGGGCAGTGCAGCCTCGGCCTTTTTCGCCGTGCAGGGCATGATGGAAATGGAGAAGATGCGTGAAGGATCAACTCCCAGCTTCTCGGCAAGGTAATCTTTCGTGACCGCGCCAAACATCTGCTGCGGAGATTTTGCGGTGGATATCTGATCGAGCATATCGGGATAGTGCGACTTGGCGTATCTTATCCAGCCGGGGCAGCAGGAGGTGAACATCGGGAAGGTATATTTATCGCGCTGCTTCAGGCGCTCCAGAAACTCCCGCCCCTCCTCCATGATGGTAAGGTCGGCAGTAAAATCCGTATCATAAATATAGTTGAAGCCCATCTTCCGCAGAGCGGAAACAAGGCGCTTTACCGTGGCCTGCTCGCGGTCAAGGCCAAGGCTTTCGCCCCACGCGGCGCGAACGGCGGGTGCTATCTGGACAACGGTGATGCTGTCGGGATCGGCCAGCGCCTCAAAAACGCAGTCCGTATCATCGCGCTCGCGCAGAGCGCCGACGGGACAGTGCGTGATGCACTGACCGCAGAGCGCGCAGTCGGCATCCCAGATGCTGCGGCCGCGCGAAACGCCCACGGTGGTATGGGAGCCGGAATTTATGGAGTCCCAAATGCCGATATTCTGCATATTGTTGCATATCTGGATGCAGCGCATGCACTTGATGCAGCGGGACTCATAGCGAATGAGCGGAAAATTCATCGGCCAGTTGTTCTTCGGGATCTTTTTTTCATACTCAAGCGCGAATATGCCGAGATCGTTCGCCACGCTCTGAAGCTGGCAGCTGCCGCTTCGCACGCAGGTGGCGCAGTTCGAGTCATGCTGGGAGAGGATGAGCTGAACGTTCACCTTCCTCGCCTCGCGCACTCGGGGACTGTTCGTGAGGATCTCCATGCCCTCCTCAACGGCGGTATTGCAGGAGGCCACAAGGCGCTCAACGCCCTTTATCTCAACGAGACATACGCGGCATGCACCGATCTCGTTATAATTTTTAAGGTAGCAGAGGGTGGGCAGGTCAATGCCGACGGATTTTGCGGCCTCAAGGATGGTCATGCCCTCCTCAACGGCGACCCTTCTGCCGTCAATAGTTACGTTTACCATTTGTGCCTCCTGTCCGCCCAGTACGGGCCGTATCCAAAGTGATCGCAGCGCAGGCAGCGCGTCGCCTCAAGCAGCGCCTCCTCCTCCGTGAGAGGGAGCTCAACGTCGCAGAAATCGCAGGAGCGAGCCTTTGCATCCCGCTCCACCATATTCTGGCGGCCGCAGGGATCAATATTGCGAACCCTCTGCGGAGGAATTTCAACATACGCGCTGATAACGTGGTGGAAGCCGAGGTATTCGTCAATATTTGCAGCCGCGACCTTGCCTCCGGCGATGGCGCGGATAACGGTCGCGGGACCGGTAACGCAGTCGCCGCCCGCGTAAACGCCCGGATTTTCATAAATGCGGTTGGCCTCATCGGCACAGATGGCGTCACGATCCAGCGGAATGCTGGACTTGGCAAAATGGCCGGAATCGATGGCCTGTCCGATGGCGGCGATGATATAGTCCGTCTCAATGCGGCGCTCCGGCTCGCGTGCGTTCACGGGAGTGGGGCGGCCGCTCCTGTCGATTTTTCCTGAAAGCTGAGGCTGGATCACAAGCGCCTTAACGCTGCCGTTCTCATCGCGCTCAACTCTTACGGGTGCGCAGAGCGTGATAAGGTTGCAGCCCTCGGCTACGGTTCCCTCCACC
>CAKTED010000117.1 GCA_934546725.1 uncultured Oscillospiraceae bacterium
GCGGGGGATGATTTGGCATTAAAGCCGTGCATAAAGTACAGCAGCAGTAATTTTTCTGTTTCCTTTTTGTGGAATATCGATTTGTGTGTTGACAAGCGGGATACAATGTGTTACAATTTGGTTACACTACCGGAAAGGAGGTAAAGTATGGCTTCTACCGCAGCAAAGGTTCTCGAATACAAGGGCTACCCTCTCAGACGCAAGGATAACCTGATCTACTACGGAAATATGTCCGACAAATATATAATCATGCTGCAGGTCCTGTCCAGCAAAAGCGTCCAGGATCTGAACGTTTCAGACAAGGTGTCCGTTCAGCTTCAGCTTACGGATCCTGATCTGAAATCTCGCGACAGGGTTGTGAAAAAGACCGAAAAGGACGGTCTTTATAATGCAATGGACGTTGCAGCTGTCTGGCTTGAGCGTGCATTGGCCGCTGAATAAGCTGTTTTATTCTCGGCACAGTGCCTTGCCGACACAAACAGGCGCCGCACATTCGATAAAGTGTTCTCTTTCACGTCGAAAAACGCGCATGGAGCTTTATGACATTTTCAGGAAAATTACTGCGTACTTTTTTGCTTGTACTTATGGTTTCCGCTCTTTCCGCTTTCTTTGCAATCGGCGCTGACGCCGCAAATTCCGGCGGCGGAACGGTAAACGCAAGCAGTCTCAACTTCAGAAGCGAGCCCTCAACGGCCTCCTCCTGCCTCGGCTATGCCGGAAAGGGCGACGCCGTAGTAATAACAGGCAGCGAGGGCGACTGGTACAGCGTTCTTTATAACGGCGTCAAGGGCTATATGTTCGCCGCATATGTGACCCCCAGCACGGAGCTTGATATTCCCGACATCAGCGGTACCCTGAACGCCAACAGCGTACGGTTCCGCAGCGCCGCAGGCTTTGACAGCTCGACCATCGACTTTCTGAACAGCGGCACGAAGCTCACCGTGACCGCCGTATCCGGTCCCTGGTATGCCGTTACGGTGAACGACAAATCCGGTTACATATACAGCGATTATGTTGACCTCTCTTCGTCCGTTGCCGTTACGGCGGGAGCGTCCTCCGAGGCCGAAAAGATCATAGCCTTTGCAAAAAACTATCTCGGCACCCCTTATGTTTACGGCGGTTCCTCGGCATCCGGCTTTGACTGCTCTGGCTTCACCTCATACGTTCTCAAAAACAACGGCTATGATTCCACCCGTACCTGCACCACGCAGTACGCACAGTATACACATATCAGCAAGAGTGAGCTAAGACCCGGAGATCTTGTCTTCTTTGCAAGCTACAGCAGCTGGGATACGAACCACGTCGGAATATACCTTGGCAATAACGAGTTTATCCACGCTTCGAGCGGTTCCGGCAAGGTGATCGTCACCAGTCTTGACGACTGGTATTACAGCACATATTACTATGGCGCGGCAAGATACCTCGCCTACTGATCAGAGCAAAAGCTTATTCGGTTTGTCCGCAGCGCAACGCGGTTTTTCGTTGCACGGCGGATGAGCCGAATTTTTTATGCAAAACCCCCGGCGTGAAGCGTCACCGCTTTTCACACCGGGGGGGCAATACTTTCTGGCTATATTATTTTACGTCAAAGCTTATCTCGAGGCTTTTTATATCCGTGTCAAGATGAGTGAATTTTACTCCTGCGGATGCGAGCATGCGCTTTGACGCCCTCGTAGCGTCGCTGTCGGCATATTTGTCCGAAAGATAGATGACCTCTCTGATCCCACTTTGAATTATCGCCTTGGCGCATTCGTTGCACGGGAAAAGGGCTACATATATCTTCGCGCCGTGAAGCGACTTTCCGTTAGCGTTCAGGATCGCGTTGAGCTCCGCGTGTACAACGTACGGATACTTGGTTTCATCACCCTCACGATCCCAGGGATACTCATCGTCCGAGCAGCCGACCGGAAAGCCGTTATAGCCCGTAGAAAGAATTATGTTATCCGAACTTACAATGCATGCGCCGACCTGCGTGTTCGGGTCCTTACTGCGCTTCGACGCAAGAAGGGCAACGCCCATAAAGTATTCGTCCCAGGATATATATCCCGTTCTTTTCATTTTTACCGCCTCCCGGTTTATTTCCAGTCTTTCCAGACGTCCGGCATATATCCGACGGTTGCCTTGCGTCCGTTTCTTACAACAGGGGTCTTTATGAGCTTCTGCTCCTCAAGCAGCTTCTCTTCCCTGTCAGCGTCATATGCAAGATATTTCAGCAGCTCGACGCCGCTGGCCTTTTCATTTATCAGCGAGTCAAGACCAACAGCTGACCTGACGCTCTGAAACTCTCCTCTGCTCATTGGATATTTATCAATATCGATATATTGATATTTTATCCTGCGCTCCCTGAAATAGCGCTCAGCCTTTTTGCTGTCAAAGCATTTTGATCGACCGAATATCTGAATGTTCATCTTTCTCCGCTCCAATCGTGCCTTACAGGGCTTATACCTCCATGATAACGGGAAGTATCATCGGGCTTCTCCGTGTGGTTTTATAAAGGTAGGACGAAAGCGCCGTTTTTATTGAGGTTTTGAGCGTGGACCAGTCCGTTATTCCGTTGGAATTGCATGCTTCAAGGGTCTCGATGACCAGCGTGCGCATTTCCTCAATGAGCCCCGAAGCCTCCTTGACATATACGAAGCCCCTCGTGATAATGTCCGGCCCGGAAATGATGCTGCAATCCTCGCTGCTGAGGCTCAGTACCACCACCAGCATGCCGTCCTGCGCAAGGTGCTTTCTGTCGCGCATGACAACGCTGCCGACGTCACCGATGCCAGTTCCGTCAACCAGCACCTTGCCCGAAGGTACGCTGCCGTTGATTGAAATGGATTTGCGGCTTATTTCTACCACCTTGCCTATATCGCTTATAACTATATTCTGCGAGGGAATACCGACGGCCTTTGCAAGCTCGGAGTGGGCTATAAGATGTCGCTGATCTCCGTGAACGGGCATGAAGAATTTGGGCCTGACGAGCGCAAGCATGACCTTGAGCTCCTCCTGGCACGCATGTCCGGATACATGAAGGTCCTCCATGCAGCCGCGGTAAAGCACCTCCGCTCCCTTGCGGAAAAGCTCGTCAACGATGCGGCTTACGGTCACCTCGTTGCCCGGTACGGCCGAAGCGGAAATTATGACCCTGTCACCCGGCACGATCTCAAGCTGTTTGTGTCCGGAAAACGCCATCCTGTAAAGGGCGGACATGCTCTCGCCCTGACTTCCGGTAGTTATAATGGTAAGCTGTTCCTTCGGGAAATTTTTGACCTGATTAAGGTCAATGAGCGTATTTTTCGGGATCTCGAGATAGCCAAGCTCCGAGGAGACCTTTATCATGTTTTCCATGCTTCTGCCGGTAATGGCGACCTTGCGGCCATAGCGCGCGGAAATGTCTATTATCTGCTGAATTCTGTATACGTTCGAGGCGAACGTCGTGACGATTATGCGGCTCCTGCAGCGGTCAAAAAGAGACTCAAGAGTATGACCGACGGTAAGCTCTGACGGCGAATAGCCCCTGCGCTCGGCGTTTGTAGAGTCGCTCAGCATGCAGAGAACTCCCTTTTTGCCAAGCTCGCCAAAGCGCGTCAGATCTATCATATTGCAGCCGATAGGAGTCGTATCTATCTTAAAATCTCCGGTGTGAAGAACGATGCCGAGCGGAGTTGTTATGGCCAGGGCAATGGCCCCGGCTATGCTGTGGTTAACATGGATCGGCTCTACCGTGAAGCAGCCCACCTTGAAGGACTTTCCTGCCTCGATAATGTTGATATCAGCAATATCGAGCAGCTTGTGCTCCTCAAGCTTGAGCTTTACAAGCCCTGCGGTAATGTCCGTAGCATATATCGGCGCGTTTATGTCGCTCAGAACATAGGGGACCGAGCCTATATGATCCTCGTGTCCGTGCGTAAGAACGATGCCGCGAATCCTGTCCCGGTTCTTCGCAAGATATGCGATGTTGGGAATAACGACGTCTATGCCGTACATCTCACCGTCCGGGAAGCCGATACCGCAGTCTACTACAAGAATATCGTTTTTGTATTCAAAGACGGTGATATTCTTGCCAACCTCGTTAAGCCCGCCAAGGGAAATAATTTTCAATTTTTCTGCCATTGTCTGCTCCTTAATCGTTTTGGGCATAGCTTGCCCGTTGAATTTAACCTCTTATGTAATAAAACAGATAGCAACACAACAGGCACAGGCAAATAGCCATACGAACCCTTCCATGTCCGTATGGTAACTATCCCTGTCCCAACCTGAAGTTTTTGCGTTCTATTATATATAGCGTCCTTGGACGCATGAGCTACAAAATAAAAAAGCTGTCGCTGTGAAAGCGCCGGTAATTCAGCTCCGGCTCCTTCGATACCGCCGGCCTGCATATTCGTGCAGCAAAGCCGCGCCGCCGGTTTTATATCAAGACTCCGCATAACAGATTATGCGCGATTTACCATTTATTAATCTATAATAGCACAACAAGTCCGAATTGTCCATAAAAATCTGACCTGTTCACCGAAGCAGCCCCTGTGCGCCGCCGTTTATACCGGACGAAAAGGAGCCGGGCGCAGCGAAAAAGCCCGGCCCGGCTTCCTTTGTGTCTGTATAAAACCGTACCGTATCGCGCAGCGGCATGCGCGCGGCCCGTTACATTTCTCTTCTGCCCTCGAGCGCGCGGAACAGCGTTGCGTCATCCGCAAATTCGAGGTTGCTGCCGACCGGTATACCGTAGGCAATGCGCGTTACGGTAACGCCAAGCGGCTTTATAAGCCTGGATATATACATCGCCGTAGCCTCGCCCTCCGTGTCCGGGTTCGTCGCCATAATTATCTCGGATATTCCGCCGGCATTTATCCGTTCCAGAAGCTCCTTTATGGCTATATCGTCCGGCCCTGTACGGTTCATCGGCGAAATAACGCCGTGAAGAACGTGATAAACGCCGTTATATTCTCTTGAGCGCTCCATCGCAATAAGGTCCTTCGGGTCTGATACCACGCAGACCTGAGAATGATCTCTCCGCGCATCGGCGCATATCGGGCAGATGTCCGAATCGGTCAGGTTCTGACACACTGAACAGCGGTGAACCTCGCGTTTGGCGGCCAGAATGGCATCCGCAAAGCTTTTTGCCTCCTCCGGCTCAAGCCCGAGAACATAAAACGCCATGCGCTGAGCGGACTTGCTGCCCACTCCCGGCAGGCGCGCAAAGGCCTCGACCAGTCTTTCAAGCGCTGATGGGAAAGTATTGCTCATTTATCTCCAGCCTCACTTCGCGTTTCTCAGGGCTTCTATGCGCTCCGCCCTGTTTGCCGCCCTGAAAACGTCGCTTCCGGCCACAAGGACGTTTGCACCCGCGTTTATTGCCGTAACGGCCGTTTCAGGATTTATTCCGCCGTCTACCTCGAGCTCGCAGTCAAGTCCGTGCTTCTCGATATATTCGCGCAGCCGCTCCACCTTGGGCATCATGTCCGCCATGAAGCGCTGGCCTCCGAAGCCCGGCTCGACAGTCATGACAAGTATCAGACCGCAGCGCTCGATATACGGCTCAAGCTCCTCTGCGGGCGTTTTCGGCTTTATCGTAACGGCCGGGATCTTCCCGAGTTCGGCGATACGTTCAAGAGCTTTGATACTGTTCTCGCCGCTGTCCGCTTCAAGGTGAATGTTTATTATATCCGCCCCGGCAGCGGCAATCTGCTCGACATACCTTATGGGCCTGTCTATCATAAGGTGAACGTCAAGCGGCATGGAGGTATATTTGCGAACCGAC
>CAKTED010000118.1 GCA_934546725.1 uncultured Oscillospiraceae bacterium
CCATAATGAGGCTCCTTTCGGAGTTCGGCATTATGGAAATGGCGAGAACGGGCATGATAGCGCTTGAGCGCGGCGAGAACACGATATATGACCTTGGCCGCATGGGCGCGGAGTTTGAAAGCGGGAAGGGCCGCATACGCTGACGGAGGGGGAGCGCATATGCACGCAAAAAAAGAGAAAAAGGACAGAATAATGTTTATCTGCTTCATCGCGGCGGCGGTCGTGCTCGGCTGCCTGATGCTCCTCTGGGGGCAGCATAATTCGGCGGAGCAGGTTTTTGAGATAGGCTTTCTGCATTTTCGCGTCAGCGATCAGCTGGCCAATGATGAAAGCTACGTTTTTTCGGAAAGCGACGGGGAAAAATACGGCGAAATGCTCGAGCTTGGCAAAAGCTGGCGCGAGCAGGCAGGCGGGATAGACGGCAGCTGCGCGACGGAGACGGCGGCAGCCATATTCGGCGAGTTTGCGCTTTATGATATGCCGTATACATTTTACAATAACGGCTCGGACACCACCGTCATCCTGCTTCACGGCTATAACGAAACGGTGGATGACGCGGCGATAGCAGCACCCTGGTGGTGGGACGGCGGGTATAATATCCTCATTCCGCAGCTGCGGGGCTACAGCGATAAGAATCAGCTCACGACCTTTGGCGAATACGAGCAGTATGACCTTTACGATCTTATCCGTGCTGCCGGGCTGGAGGAGTCGCGGATCATCGTTCACGGACGCGGGACCGGCGCGGCTGCGGCGCTTCTTGCCGCGGCGAACGCGGAGTATGACTGCGGGATAGATCTCATCGTTGCGGACTCCGTCTATTCCGACCTTGAAACGCTCAAGCAGCGGCAGCTGAAGGCCCAGTTCGGCCTTGGCGAGATAATGGTCGGGAAAATGCTCAGCGGTATCGCAAAAAAGCAGCTTGGCTTTGAGCTTTCGGATGTAAATATCTGCGCGGCGGCCGCGTCGAGCAGCGTACCGAAGCTTTTTGTCTGCGGGGAAAGCGATTCGTTCACGCTGCCGGAGGAGAGCCGGAGCGTGTATGAGGCCGCGCAGGGAGTAAAAGAGCTTGCCGTGATAGCCGGAGCGGGAAACCGCATGGCGTATACGTCCTCCTGGTTCGGCGGCGGGGAGTACTGCGCGGCGATGGATAAATTCATTGAGAACAACCTGAAATAAAACATATTAAGGAGAAAGCGAATGAACATCAAAATTACGGCGGACAGCACCTGCGACCTTTCGCCCGAGCTCATCAAAAAGTACGACATAAGAATAATCCCGCTCCATATAATCAAGGCAGACGATTCCGATTATCTTGACGGTATCGATATCAGACCGCAGGATATTTTTGACTATGTGGATACCGTGGGAAAGGCCTGCCACACGGCAGCCGTAAACGTGGAGGAGTTTGAAAAGGTCTTCAGCGAGGAGCTGGAAACGCATGATGCCATAGTTCACGTTGATATCAGCAGCGATTTTTCCGCCTGCTACCAGAACGCCTGCATAGCCGCGGAGGGCAGAAACGTTTACGTTATCGATTCGAGAAATCTTTCCACTGGAGTTGGCCATATCGTGCTTGACGCCGCAGAGCTGGCGGCGCAGGGCGTACCCCCCGAGGAGATAAAAAGAACGCTTGACGAAAAGCAGAAGAAGCTGGACGTAAGCTTTGTTATCAATACGCTCAAATATCTGCATAAGGGCGGCCGCTGTTCGGCGCTCGTCGCGCTCGGGGCTAACGTTTTGCAGCTCAAGCCCTGCATTGAGGTAAAGGACGGCAAAATGGGCGTGGGCAAAAAATATCGCGGCAGCTTTGAAAAGGCGATAAAGCAATATGTCCGCGACCGCCTTGAGAGCCGGGACGACATTGACTATAAGCGCATATTCATAACTCATTCGGATTGCAGCCACGAGCTGGTGGAGCAGGTGCGCGCACTCATCGCAGAGCTTGGCCCGTTTGAGGAAATAATCGAAACGGACGCGGGCTGCACTGTCAGCAATCACTGCGGACCCAACTGCCTGGGCGTGCTGTTTTACAGAAAGTGAGCCGCCGGGAGGCCGTGAAAAGAGGAAGAGATGGCAATTGAGATTTTGGCGCCCGTTGGCGGAGAGGAGCAGCTTGTCGCCGCCGTTCGCGCCGGGGCCGACGCCGTATATCTTGGCGGACGTGGCTTCAACGCGAGGCGCAATGCGTCAAATTTCGACGGCGACGGTCTGAAAAGAGCCGTTGAATACTGCCACGGGCGCGGAGTGAGGGTCCACGTCACATGCAATACGCTTGTGCTGGACAGGGAGATGCCCGCGCTTTATGAGGAGATAAAAAGCATAGCCGAGTCCGGCGCGGATGCCGTTATAGTGCAGGATCTTGCCGTGATGGAGCTTTTCAGGCGTCATTGTCCCGAGATGGAGCTGCATGCCTCCACGCAGATGACGATCCATAATGCCGGGGGCGCGGCGATGGCCGAACGCCTGGGCTTTTCACGGGCCGTGCTTGCGCGGGAGCTGAGTCTTGACGAGATACGCCTCGTTCGGGCGGGCTGCGGCATTGAGCTTGAGGTCTTCGTACACGGCGCGCTGTGCATGAGCGTTTCGGGGCAGTGCTACCTTTCGTCCATGCTGGGCGGACGGAGCGGGAACCGTGGCCTCTGCGCTCAGCCCTGCCGCCTGAATTTTTCGGCGGGTGAACGCGAATATGCCCTTTCACTCAGGGACCTTTCGGCCGTTGAATACATCTCGCAGTTGGAGCAGGCGGGCGTGAGCTCGCTGAAAATAGAGGGGCGCATGAAGCGGCCGGAGTATGTCGCGGCTGCCGTAACGGCCTGCCGGGCGGCCGCCGCCGGTGAAAAGCCGGATATGGACGCGCTGCGCGCGGTGTTTTCGCGCAGCGGCTTTACGGACGGATATCTTACCGGCAGGCGGGGGATAGACATGTTCGGGATCCGGACCCGCGAGGATGTGCAGGCGTCCTCTGAGGTGATGGGGAGCATTGCGGCGTCGTACCGGGCAGAGAGGCAGAGCGTGCCGGTTTCAATGGCGGCGGAGCTGAGAGCGGGAGAAAAGGCGAAGCTTACCGTGTCGGACGGCGAACGCCGCGTTACGGCCGCAGGCTCAGCGCCGCAGAAGGCGCAGAACCGGGGGCTGGATTTCGACCGCGTGAGGAAAAGCCTTGAAAAAACGGGCGGAACGCCGTTTTACGTTTCGCGCTTTTCCGCGAATGTGGACGAGGGGCTGTATATGTCCCCGGCGGAGCTGAACGCGATGCGCAGGGAAGCGCTCAATACGCTGCTTGAGCATCGCTCATGGACCGAACCGAAGCGGATCCTCGGCGAGCCGGAGCAGATGCTTCCGGCGGAGAGGAAAAAGCGCCCCGCGCTGCGGCTGCGCTTTGAAAGAGCTGAGCAGATCTTTGACGGAGCCGGGGAAGCGGAGCTTATTTATCTGCCGCTTTCGGAAATAAACGGCGATATCATATCTCGCTTTGGGGACAGGCTTGCCGCCGAGCTGCCGCGATTTATCCCGGCGGGCGACGGAACGGGACTTGAAAGCCGCCTTGCAGAGTTTAAAAAACTCGGACTTCGCAAATGCGCCGCCGGTAATATCGGCGATATAGGGATAATTGACAGAGTGGGACTTGAAGCGCTTGGCGGATTTTCGCTGAACGTAATAAACTCGCGGGCGAACGCTGTTTTGAGCTCGCTTGGAATACGTGATACCGTGCTCTCGTTTGAGCTTTCCCTGCGCGATGCCGGGCGCGTCTCCGGAGAATGTGTCGGCATTATCGGATATGGATATCTGCCGCTCATGCTTTACCGCTGCTGTCCGATGAAGGGAATAAACGGCTGCAACGGCTGCTCGGGTCACGAAAAGCTCAGAGATCGCACGGGCAGGGAGTTTACCGTGCTCTGCGGAAACCGAAAATATTCGACGATGCTCAATGCGCTGCCGCTCTATATCGGCGACAAAAATGTGGATGGCGTTGACTTTGAGCTTTTATATTTTACGCTTGAGAGCTCTGCTCGTTGCCGCAGAGTATGGGAGATGTTCCGCAGCGGTGCGAAGTTTGACGGTGAACGAACGCGAGGGCTTTATTACCGTGAGCTGTTATAGGAGAGAACGGATGGAACTTGAACTGCTTGCGCCTGCGGGCGATATGGAGAAGCTTAAAACGGCCATATATTTTGGGGCGGACGCCGTTTATCTCGGCGGCCCGTTCATGCATCTGCGGACAACGCCGACGGATTTTACCATGGAGAGCCTTAAAACGGCGGTAGAGTATTCCCATTCAGCAGAGAAAAAGGTGTACGTTACCGTGAATGCGTTTGCGCGCAATGGGGATTTCGGCGCACTGCCGGAGTATCTTGTCGAGCTTGAACGTATGGGTGTGGACGGAATAATCGTTTCGGACATCGGAGTTATTGACCTTGCCGTGCGAACGGCACCTGATCTCGCGGTGCATGTCAGCACGCAGGCAAGCTGCGTAAATTATGCTGCCGCAAATGTGTATTACCGCATGGGAGCGCGGCGTGTCGTGCTGGGTCGTGAGCTGAGTCTTGATGAGATACGTGAGCTGAGGGATAAAACTCCGCCGGAGCTTGAGCTGGAGGCGTTTGTTCATGGAGCCATGTGCATGGCGTATTCCGGCCGCTGTCTCATAAGCGCGGTGCTTGCAGGGCGGGATTCAAACCGGGGCGACTGCGCCCAGCCGTGCCGGTGGCACTATAAGCTCGTCCAGACTGAGCGCTCGGACGAGGAGCTGCCGGTGCTTGAGGACGAGAACGGAACGGCCATAATGAGCAGCCGCGACCTCAAAACCATAGAGTTCATAGACGAGATAGCGAGAGCGGGCGTGTGCTCCTTCAAGATAGAGGGACGAATGAAATCTCCGTACTATGTGGCGACTGTAACGAACGCTTACAGAAAGGCTCTTGACCACTCCGCGCCACTTGAGCAGCTGGAGCGGGAGCTCCTCTCGGCAAGCCACAGGGAATTTTCCACCGGCTTTTACTTCGGGAAAATAAAGCATGAACCGCCAGCGCCAGACGGATACATTCAGGGCGCGATGTTTGCAGCGGTAGTGCTGTCGGCTGATGGAGAGAAGCTTCTCATAGAGCAGCGCAACCGATTTTTTGCCGGTGATACGCTTGAGGTGCTTTCACCTGACAGCAGTGGGCTGAGCGTCTGCGTCTCAGAGATGTGGGACGAGGATGGCAATGCGGTGCAGTCCGCGCCGCATCCGAAGCAGCGGCTTTATATTCGCTCTCCGCTCATGCTGCACGAGGGGGATATCCTCAGAAAAAGAATAGCGGACTGACAGCGGAAAATATCTTATCCGGGCTTTGGCTTTTTGTGCCGAAGCCCGGATTTTTCCGCTTTTTGCGGGAGAAAAATGTGAAAAATATATCCCCCCGGAGGCTTACGAAAGGTGCTGTCAAGATTTATGCGCAAAAATGTTTGCAGACTCGGCTGAATGAAGTCAGCCGGCAATGAAGGCGTCGTCCAGAGCCGCCTCCAGATGCTTCATGTTCATATACTTTTTGTTGCCCCACTGGGTGCCTGCCACGTGGCGAAGTCTGGCGCAGACCAGCATCAGGGCAGAGGTGCCATCGGGGAACGTCCCCACCACACGGGTCCTGCGGCGGATCTCGCGGTTCAGCCGCTCGATCACGTTGTTGGTGCGGATACGCGTCCAGTGCTCGCTGGGAAAATCGCAGTAGGTCAGCGCCTCCTCAATGC
>CAKTED010000119.1 GCA_934546725.1 uncultured Oscillospiraceae bacterium
GATACGGTACATACAAAGATGATCGTCGCACTTATCGGCGGCACGATAATAGGCCTTATCGGCGTAATATTCTCGAAAAGCTTTTTGAGAATGATGAGCACACCGCCTGAGATACTGGACGGCGCGGCGCTGTATATGCGCATAATTTTCATCGGAGCGCCGGTTTCGGCTGTGTATAACTATGGCGCGGCCATAATGCGCGCCGTTGGCGATACACGCAGACCGCTGTATTTTCTCATGGCGGCCGGCGTGCTGAACATTTTTCTGAACCTGTTTTTTGTGATCGTCTGCAAGCTTGCCGTTGCGGGCGTTGCGCTGGCGACGATAATATCCGAGGCGCTTTCCATGGTGCTCGTTGTCCGCTGTCTCATGCGCAGTCATGGAGCCACGTATAAGCTTGAGCTCAGAAAGCTGCGTATATCCGGGAGAATACTTTTTCAGCTTGTTCGCATCGGCATTCCGGCGGGACTGCAGGGCTGCGTTTTTTCAATATCAAACGTTGTCATACAGTCCGCCGTGAACTCCTTCGGCGCCGCCGTGATATCCGGCAATACAGCCGCATCAAGCATAGACGGCTTCATGTTCTGCTGCGTGGACTCCATAAACCAGACGGCAACGTCGTCAATAAGTCAGAACATGGGAGCAAGAAAGTATGACAGAGTGCGCAGCGTCGTAAGAATATGCAGCGCGATCGTTGTTATTCTCAGCATTGTTCTTGCGGCGATAGCAATAATTTTCAGAACGCCTCTTATAAGCATATATGCCGAGGAGAAGGAGGTCATAAAATACGGCGCGTACAGGCTGCTTGTGATCTGCCCGCTGTATTTCACCTGCGGTCTTATGAACATGATGGGCGGCGTGAATCGCGGGCTGGGATACTCGATCATGCCGACGGTGGTTTCGCTTGTTGGCGCGTGCGCATTCAGACTTATCTGGGTCTACACGGCGTTTGCCGCTGTACCAACGATTTTCATGCTCTTCGTTTCGTATCCGATAACATGGAGCATAACGGCAGTGGCGCACTTTGTATGCTACTTTATCGTAAAAAAACGCGCCTTCGCGAAAAACGAGGAACTGTTTGCTGAATAAAATAAATAAAGGAGCGGAAAAATGAGCAAGGTTATGAGCCTCGACGAGGCGATTGGGCTTATTAAGGACGGAGATACAATATGGGTGAACGCCTTCGCGGCCTGCGCTTCTCCGATTGACCTGAACAGGGGAATAACGTATCGCTTCAGAAAGACGGGGCATCCGCAGCATCTTTCGGTTTACAGCTCCTTCAGCTTCAGCGACTGGAAAAAGGGGAGCGACGTTGAGGGCTATATCTGCGAGGGAGCCGTGGACAGGGCCGTTATAGGCTTCTTTGGAAGTCTTGCGGGTACATGCCAGGCCATTATGGATAATAAGATAGAGGGCTATAATCTCCCCGGCGGTATCATGTCGCACATGATAAGAGCCTCCGCCTGCGGGGCTTCGTCGCTTTTTTCAAAGATAGGTCTCAATCTTTTTGTTGATCCCCGGCTGGGTCACCAGTACAGGCTCAACGAGCGCTCGAAGCTGGAGCTTGTACACCTTGCAGAGGAAAACGGCGAGCCGGGACTGCTTTACGATATCCCACGAGTGGATATTGCACTTTTGAAGGCAAGCTTTGCTGACGAGCGCGGAAACATTACCTTTGAAAATGAATGCGCCTCCATTGATGCGCTGAGCGTAGCGCAGGCAACGCACAGAAACGGCGGAAAAGTCATAGTTCAGGTGGCGCGCATTGTGAACAATCATATGCTGCCGCGCACGGTAAATGTTCCGGCGGCGCTGGTGGATGCGGTGGTGGTCTGTCCGCATCAGCCGCAGCTGACGAATATGACAGGCTTTTACGACTATATCTGTGGTAAATATGTCCCAACGGGAAATATTCTCAAGGCCTGCCGCGAGGAGCTTCGCGGGGCTATTGGGGCTACGCACAAGCGAAACGAGCTGCACAGAGCCATTGCCCGCAGGGCGGTACACGAGATAAAAAAGGGCCAGATAGTCAATATTGGTATAGGCATTCCGGAGCTTGTGGCCGAGGAGGTGCTTGACCGCAATATGCTCGAGGATGTTCACCTCAGTGTTGAATCCGGCCATACCGGCGGCTTCCCGCTGGGAGGACAGGCCTTTGGCGTGGCAATAGGGCCGGATTCCATGATGGATATGGCGCGCCAGTTCGATTTTTACGAGGGCGGCGGTCTTGACCTCTGCTTTATCGGCGCGCTGGAGGTGGACGGCAAAGGCAACGTGAACGGCCATTATACAAAGGGCAAGCTTACGGGAATCGGCGGCTTTGCCAATATCTCGCAGACGACTAAAAAGGTCGTTTTCTGCATGACCTTTACGAGCCACGGAATAGAGGGCAGCTTTGACGGACAGAGCGTGAATATCACGAAAGAGGGCGACATCCACAAGTTCGTGGAAAGTGTGGGAAGCTTCAGCTTCAGCGTGAAGAACGCGTATGCCAATAATCAGGAGATACTCTATGTAACGGAGCGCTGCGTGTTCCGCCTTGCGGAGAACGGCCTGGTGCTGACGGAGATAGCGCCGGGCATCGACCTTAAGGCGCAGATACTTGAGCAGCTGCCGTTTGAGGTGGAGATAGCGCCGGACCTGAAGCTTATGGAATTCTGACAGTTTCGTAAAAAATATCCGCAGCCGCATTCGGTTCATGAATGCAGCTGCGGATTTCAACATGTGGAGAAGGTTTTTCTACGAGAATATTATGCAGGCGGTCTCACAGAGTTCCGTCATCCGCAGATGACGGAATAAAGTTAAATCACGTTTTTTACGGGGGCGCCCTCCAAAGGGGCTTCTCTTGCCCCTGCGGGGCAATTCACCTTCTGTACCTCGGAAAAAACACTTCTCAGCCCGCAAGTGTGCGAGCAGAGCGAGTGCGCGCGGCGGGCTGCATCCCCTCACAGAAATGCTTGCATTTCTGTGAATACTTCAGTTTGTGCCGGCGCGCAGGCGCGCGGAGCAGCGGCAGATGAGAAAGACGGAAAGCGCGGCCGTCACAAGCTCGGTTACGGGCATTGCGAACCATATGGCTTCGGCGGGAAATATGGCCGGAAGGATGAAAATGAGCGTGCCGCTCAGCGCGATACCGCGCAGTACGGAAACAGCCATGGAATACCCCGGCTTCATTATGGACTGGAAATAATAGGTCGAGAAGATGTTCAGCGGCAGCAGCAGAAACGATATCGCGTAGCGGCGAATGATACCGGGGGCTATTGCGAGCACGCTGTTCGTGGGCTGCATGAAAATGCGTATGAAGCCGTTTGGAACGGCGAGCGTTACGGCCATCCAGACGATGCTGAAAAATGCAGCCGCCATGAGCGCGTATTTGAGCGTTTCAAGTATCCTTTCGCTCTTACCGGCTCCGTAGTTTACAGACATTACCGGCTGGGCGGACTGGCCGACGCTGTATGCGCAGCACTGGACTATCGTGCTCACGTTGATGATGACGCCGTACACCGCAAGCGCGTCGCCGCCGAGATATTTCATTATCTGCCGGTTGAACATGATGGTGAGTATGCCCATGGCAACGTCGAGAAAGAATGAGGAAAAGCCGTTTACGCTTATGAGCCTGAGCCTGTGCCCAAAATTGGACGGCCGCACGAGCCGCAGGGTGTTTTTGCGCGAAAAAAAGTGCGAGAGGGTCACGGCGATGGTGATGAGCGAGCCGATGGCGGTGGCAAGACCGGCGCCGAAAACGCCCATATCAAGATGAAAAACGAAAAACCAGTCGCCGAAAATGTTGAATATGCCGCCGCTGAGTACCGCCGCCGTAGCGCGGCCGGGGTCATTATCGTTGCGGAGAAAGGCGGAGAGCATTTGGCTGAACATGAAGCAGGGGATAACGAGCTTTACCGGCTTCATATAGCGCTCGGCCAGCGGAAGAAGGACCTCGTCGGCACCGAAAAAGCGCAGCAGCGGGCGCTGGAACAATAAAACCGCGCCCCAGCACAGCAGAGATACCGCCGCGGTGTAAATTACCGAGGCCGTGAAATACTCGTTCGGTTCGCGGCCGCTTTGGCCGCTGCCCCGTGCGGATGAATACAGGACCGCGCCGCCGATACCCGTCAGCAGGCCGAGACTGAACATCAGGTTCCATATCGGCGCTACCACCGCCAGCGCCGCCGTACCGTTCGGGCCATGATATTGCCCGACCATCGCCATGTCCACAAGGCCGTATATTGAGGTTATCAGCACGCTTCCGAATGAAGCGGCGAGATAGCGAAAATAAACCGACCTGATGTTTCCGTTAAGAAGATCCATATTTTTGAATACACCTCCAAAAAATAAAAGCCGGACAGGGAAACAGGCGTTTCAGCCTGCCACCTTATCCGGCTTGTCATTTCCGTCGAACGACTTGCCCTCCGAGTGAGCAAGATGTATTATAGCATTTCAGAAAAATATGTCAATAGTCAGATTCGCGCCTTATCCTATGTATTCGTCATGCCTTGATATCCGGCGGACGAGTTGAAAGGCGATGACGAACATGACGGCGATGAAGCCGATGAATATCCAAATCCCGTGCGGAGAATCCATTGACGCGACGAAGTCGTAGCAGCCATGCGTCAGGACGGGAAGCAGCAGCGCGAGCAGGCGGCAGAAGCGCGAACGGCCCGGATAGCCGTAGTTTTCATATTTCTTTGCAAGACCATACCATACGCCCATGAAAACGCCGAAGCAGGCATGGCCGGGAACGGCGGTAATGGCGCGAATAAGGGCCGTCCCGAAGCCGTAGCTCATAACGTAGCGGATATTTTCCCAGAGGGCGAAGCCCAGCGAGACGAAAACGGAGTAGACAACACCGTCAAAAAGGTAATTGAAGGCCGGGTGCCGCCAGGTCCTCAGGCGCAGAGCAAGATATTTGAGCCCCTCCTCGGATATGGCAACGACGATGAAATACATGTAAACGTTATAGTACCTCGACGACTGCCCGACGTAGGTATTGA
This sequence comes from uncultured Oscillospiraceae bacterium, assembly GCA_934546725.1. Classification (GTDB taxonomy): domain Bacteria; phylum Bacillota; class Clostridia; order Oscillospirales; family Oscillospiraceae; genus RGIG6375. The sequence continues at coordinate 4,992 of CAKTED010000119.1, forward strand.
GAACGGCGGTCCCAAGCTGCTCAAGCGCGGCTGCCACGGGCGTTACGATAACGCCGAGCGCAACGAGGGAGAACAGCAGCTCCGGAGGTTCCGGCTCGGCCTTATCGGCTCTGTATACCTTGATAAGAAGGGCGATGGCCGGTATGGCTGCCGCAGCGACGAGAAAATAGTAGATATCGCGAAAAAGAAACATGAGGAGACCTCCTTAAGCGTTCCCTGATGGAAAGAGCCTTTGTGCGAGACGGGAATAGAGCCGCCCGCAGCGGAAAAGCCGGGAGATGAGAAGCCCGAGCTCTGCCACAAGAACTCCGCCGAAAACGTCCCATATAACGTGCTGCTTTGTAAGCAGCGTGGACGCGAAGACCATCAGCGCGAATATGCAGCAGAATACGCGGTAGCCCCTGCTCAGACTTTTGCAGCGCACGGAGCCGCGAAAAACTATCCAGCTGTCAAGGCAGTGGATGGATGGAAAGAGCATATCCGGTTTATCAAGTCTGTAAATGATGCTCAGAAGCCATGTGCATGGGCCGGCGACTTCGGAATCTGGCCGCACTGTGCCGGTAGGGATGATTATGAAGATGGCAAAGGAGATAAGCTTTGCAATATGTTCGCCCGCAAGAACCTCGAAGCAGATATCCTGGCGCCCCTTTGCAATAATAATATAACCCAGCACCCAAAAAACGAATGCCAGGAC
>CAKTED010000120.1 GCA_934546725.1 uncultured Oscillospiraceae bacterium
GTATCCGCGCGTCCCACGGCGACGCCTGACGACGGCGGCGCACGGGAGGAAAAGACGCATTTTACCCAGGTATGGCACGGCGACATGAAGTATTCCGAGATGGGCTACGAGCACTATGAGCTCGAGTGGTTCGACGAATACACCGCGCCGATATACGCCTTTGCGGAAAGCGGGGGCGACGGGGAGGCTTTTGCCGATGCGGATTATGATATCTGCGAGGAGCTTTCCTACATTTACACGCTTGCGGTGCTCATGAACATAAGCTCCTCGGCGGATCCCTATGACAGCGAGCTTGCGGACGAATACACATACGCCATGAACGTTTACTATTCCGCGAACGATGCGTACTTCACGGCAATGCACGAGCTTGCGCTCTCCGAACACGCCGCGCTCCTTGAGAGCGTATACGCCGACGCGATAATCGACTATTTCCGCACCTATGAGCCGGACGACGGCAGCGGGGCCGAGGCATACGATGAGGAGAACCGCCTTATTACGGAATATTACCGTCTCATGGCGGAGGACGAGATCGATTATGACGCCGTCGGCGAGATATACCTGAAGCTCGTTGCGCTCCGCCGCGAGCAGGCCGGGCTTTACGGCTACGGCAGCTTTGCGGAATATGCCTATGACAGCATTTTCTGCAAGGATTACACGCCCGATGACGCGAAGGCCGTCTGGCAGGGCGTTAAGGAGCAGATCGTGCCCGTGATGCAATATTACGGTTCGGCGGCCTACAACGAGGCGCTGCTGCTTGAATCGTCTAACACCATTGACTGCTCGAGCGAGGCCATCCTTGCGGCGATGGACTCCGCGCTTGCCGACATGTCCGGCGAGCTTTACGACGCGTACCGCTACATGGTGGACTATGAGCTCTACGACATTGAGCACGACCCCGGCAAGGCGAACACCGGCTTCACGACGAAGCTGCACTATCTCAACGAGCCGTATATTTTCAACGCCGCCTACGACGAATTTTACGACTACACTGATATGTTCCACGAATTCGGCCATTTTGTCAATGCTTTTTACACGGAAAGCGACCTTCTTTTCGGCGTGAGCGACAATGACCTCTGCGAGCTGCAAAGCCAGGGCATGGAGCTGCTGTTCACGCACTATTACCCGGACATCTTCGGCGGCTCGGCCGACGCGGCGGAGAAATACGTCCTGATGAACATGGTAACGAGCATCGTGGACGGCGCGCTTTACGATGAGTTTCAGCAGCGCGTTTATGCCGAGGATGGGCTGACGGTCGAGCGCGTGAACGAGATATACGCCGAGCTTTATGAGGAATATGGCTATAACCCCTACGATGGCTACGAGACCGAATGGATGGATATTTCGCACAATTTTGAGAACCCGTTCTATTACATAAGCTACTGCGTTTCCGCTCTCGGCGCGCTGGAGATATATTCGCTTTCGCTCGAGGACTGGGACGCCGCCGTGGACAGGTATCTCGACGTATGCGCCCTCGACACAGAGGCGTATTATTACTCCGAGGCGCTCGAGGAGGTCGGCCTTGGAGACATTTTCGAGGTTGGGACCTATGACAGGATCGCCGCCGCGCTGGCTTCCAGACTGCAATGATGTGGTGGCGCGGGGGACGGCGGTAACGGGGACGCGGAGACTTGAGGCTTCCGTCATTCAGAGGGGTGCGCCAGCACCCCGTGGAATCCCCAATGGAGGGGAAGAGCAGTACGTTGTCGTTACCATGGTGGAACCAACGGGGGGGGATTCTTCGGTCGCTTCGCTCCCTCTGAATGACAGAAATAGTCATTACCATGGTGGAAAGTACCTGGGGATTCTTCGCCTGCTTGCGCAGGCTCTGAATGACAGCAAATAATAAGCTCCGGCTCCCTGTTGATGACAGCAGATACCCCCGCTCCATCAGAACGACGGAAGAACTGAATAACGTACCGACGGCAAACGCCCGGCTTATCCGAAAGGACAAGCCGGGCGTTGATATTACCGGGCAGGCGGGCTTATTCGCCCAAAAGCAGGAGGGAGCCGTCCTTTCCGCTCTGACTTATTGCGACCGAGACGTCGCCGCCGGCAGAGGTATAGCTCAGGGAGAGATTCGGAATGGTATCGGGTATCCAGGCGAGCAGCTCGAAGGAGTCGCCGTCGTCCAGGCGGCTGGCGTACCAGAGCTCGCTCGTCGGGGCATAATCGCCGCCGTAGGAGATGCTGGTGATGCGAACGTCATAGACCGTGCCGGTGACGCTGAAGACAAAGGCCTGGCCGCGTCCGTTCGTATCGGCGTCTATGACAAGCTCGGGCTCGAGCGAGGTCGAGGGATTTTCCTTGAGCTGACCGCTTATGCTGCCGCGCTTCACCGTATCGGCGGGAAAATACTCGGGGCGGACGTAGTCCGCAAGGTCAGCATAGGGGATGGTGAAGATCTGCATTCCGGCGGCGTAGGAGGCGAGCTGATAGGGATTTGCGACGAAATTGATGCCGTTTGCGTCGAAATACCAGTAATCATCGTCCACAACGTCGGGAACGTACTCCTCAAAGCCCTCGAAAAACATGTTTTCGTCATATTCCGTATTGCAGAGGTAGATTATGCGGTCGACACAGAAGCGTTTGAAGCTCGCCTCATCGATGGCGATGTCCTCAAGCTCCAGCTCGTCGCCGGTGGCGAGGTCGAAATTGAGCGCGTCGGTATAATAATAGCCGTGTACGCCGCCGGTATAGCTGTCATTACTGAAGCTGAAGGAGAGGACGCGCTCGTCGCAGCGCTTGACGTAATACGAGCGGTTGAAGGAATAGTTTACGTACCAGCTGTCTTCGCCCCAGTCGTTGTACTGCTGCTTTGCGGCGTCAAGCCAGGAGGAGAGAGAATCGTCAAAATCGTTGGGGTCGTCATCGTCGCCGTCATAGTCGTTTTCATAGTAGAAGTCGTTTTCGTCCCAGAGCTCCGCGTTTATTTTGTCGGCGACGGCCTGGGGGGCATTGCGGAGCGTTACGATGGGGGTGACGCAGCTCCAGCTGAGCAGAAGCGTGCCGGTATCGGAGTTGTATTCGCCGCCGTCGTTATTCGGAACGATTATGGCGCTCGGGCCAGCGGGCTCGGGCGTGGGAGTCGGTTCGGGCGTGGGCTCGGGCGACGGCTCGGCGCTCACCGCCGCGTCGTCCGGTATCGGCGTGGGCGTGACCTTCACCACCGTGGCGCAGGCCGCGAGGGAGAGGAGCATTGCGAGAGTGAGTATAAGTGCGGTGATTTTTTTCATTTTGTTCTTCCTTTCTGTGTGGGGGTGGGTGCTGTGCGCCTCCGTAGGGGTCCCCGCTTTGCGAGGATGACGGAGGAGGGCGGGGGCTTTAAGCGTCCACGGATGGGGTTGCTGCGTCCAAGGTCTCCGCTTTTTACACGAGCGTTGTGGAAAAGCCGCCGTCGACCCTGATATCGCTGCCGTTTATATAGTCCGAGGCGCGGGAGGCGAGGAAAACGACCGTGCCCATGAGGTCGGCGAGCGTGCCCCAGCGTCCGGCGGGGGTACGGCGGGTTATGCGGGAGATGAAATCATCGTCCCCGGCGAGGTCGGCGATGACGCCGGTCTCGATAAAGCCGGGGCAGACGGCGTTCGTCTGGATATTATATTTGCCCAGGTCGTTTGCAAAGGCGCGCGTCAGGCCGATGACGCCGTGCTTGGCCGCGACGTAGGACGGGCAGCGCGAATCGGCGGTATAGGACAGCGCGGAGCCGATATTTATTATCTTGCCGCCGCCCTGCCTTATCATGACCTTTGCCGCCTCGTGGCCGAGATAATAGACGGAGTTCAGGTTCGTATCGATAACGCGGCGGTAGCCATCGTCCGGAAAATCCGGGAAGTCGGCAAAGCAGTTTGTTCCGGCGTTATTGACCAGGATGTCTATCCGCCCGTAGGCCGCGAGGCAGCCGTCCACTACGGCGCGGATATGCGCCATGTCCGTAAGGTCGCCCTGAAGAAACTCCACGCGGCGGCCCTCGGCCTCTATGAGGCTCTTTACCTGGGAAATATCGCCGCTGCGGTAGGGCAGATATATGTCCGCGCCCGCCTTTGCCAGTGCGACGGCGTAGCCCATGCCAAGCCCCTTATTTGCGCCGGTGACTATCGCCGCCTTTCCCTCAAGGCTGAAGTATTTCATGGAGAAGTCCCGAATAAGCTCGATATCGTTCATTATATTTCCTCCGTGCTTCTGTTTTCCATCATTATACCATGCGCGGAGGAAAAGCGCAATCGTCACATGATCGCGGGGCGGGCAGTTGAGAACAAGCATGGAAAGGAGAGATAAAAATTATGCAAAAAACACAATAAAGCGCTTGAACATAAAAACAGAACATGTTATACTCTTCAGCAGAATACAAACGAAGCGAAAGGAAAAAGCATTCATGTCAGGAGCAAAGCAGAGAATACGGCAGCAGCCCTCACTTACGGAGGGCAGCGTTGCGAAGGCGCTGGTGCGCTTCGCTCTGCCGTTTTTCATATCAAGCGTTTTTCAGGTGCTGTACGGCGCGGCGGACGTGACCTTCATGGGGCTTTACGCCACGCCGGGCGCAATAGCCGGCGTTTCGTCCGGCGGAAGCATAATGAACCTCATAACGAACCTTTTTATGGGCATAACGAGCGGCGGAACGGTGCTCATAGGCCAATATTTCGGCGCAAAGCGAGATAAGGACACCACGGCCGCCATAACGAGCACGGCATTCATGTGCCTGGTTATCTCGATTGTCGTGATGGTCATCCAGCTCATATTCGGCAAGGCGCTCATCCGGGCGCTGAGCGTTCCGCCGGAGGCCGTGGACGAATGCTGGAGATATCTGAAGATCTGCGCGCTCGGCAACGTATTCATCATGGGCTACAATATCACCAGCTCTCTGCTGCGCGGCCTTGGAAACTCTGCCGCTCCGATGGTTTTTGTCGGCATTGCCTGCGTGATGAACATTGTACTGGACTATGTTTTTGTTGCGCTGCTTAACATGGCTGCGGCCGGAGCCGCTGCCGCCACGGTCATCGCGCAGTTCTTCAGCTTTGCCGTGGCCTGCCTCTACATATGGCGCACAGGCTTCCCGTACGATTTCCGCCGCGAGGATATACGAGTTGATTTCAGAATAGTCGGCAACATGTTCCGCCTCGGCATCCCGATGTCGCTGCAAAATACGCTCGTGAGCCTCTCCTTCATTATAATAACGAAGATCACGAACCAGATGGGCGTGAACGCGGCGGCGGGCGCGAGCCTCGTCGGCAAGGTTGTGGACGTGGGGCTGACGTTCCCCTGGGCTCTGAGCAGCGCGCTGGCGACCATAACGGCGCAGAACATTGGCGCCGGAAAGCCGGAGCGCGCGAGGAAGAGCGCCTTTATCGGCATGGGCTTTTCGCTTGCCATCGCGGTTCCGTTCGTCATCATCGCCGACTGCTTCCCGGCGCAGCTGCTTGGCCTTCTGGCGAAGGATAAGGCCGTTATCGCCGAGGGCGTGAACTACCTCTACCCCTTCTCGTGGGACTGCCTGGTGGTCTGCTTCATGTTCTGCTTCAACGGCCTTTTCAACGGCAGCGGCAAGACGGTTTTTGTCGCCGCGCACAATATGCTCACGGCCTTCTGCGTGCGCATACCCGTGGCTTACCTCATGAGCAGGATCCCGGGCGCGACGCTCTTTCACGTTGGCCTCGGTACTCCGCTGGCAAGCCTCGTTT
>CAKTED010000121.1 GCA_934546725.1 uncultured Oscillospiraceae bacterium
GACGTATATGTCGTTTGATTCAAACTTGAGGCGCGTATTGGCCTTCTCCACGCCGAGACAGACGAAGGAATCGTCCGGCTGCCAGCCGCAGGCTGTGAGTATGCTGACGGGCAGCTGACCATCGGGCCGGGCACCTGAGATCAGCTCCTTGAGAAGACCGCATAGAACGCTTTTGCTGCTGCTTTCGCGGGAATAATTGGCGCTGAGCGCGGTTGAAAAAGCATCTGAAAGTATTGCGCAGAGTTGAAAATCGCTTTTTGTAAACGGCCGCGTGGTGTCGTTTATGCATAGACGGTATTCGACCGAACCGCTCGCAATATTGGCGTAGAGTACGCTGCTGCTGCCAAGAGGGCTTATAAGGAGCGATATTCTGCCTGGCTGGGAGTCATCCTCGTGCTCCGGTCTGCTCACAAGCGCCTTATATGTGCTGTCCGAAAGGACGTGGGAGGAATTATCCCTGTCCTCGAACATGCTCGAAAGAAGCGGGTCCGTAAGCCCGGAGGAGGCAACGAGAACGTGCTCGGGATCAAACAGCATCAGCGGATTATCAAGCAGCTCACGGCCGATCCCGCAGAGCCGGTTCAGATCCGGAACGCCGCACAGCTCATGCTGAAGCCGTTCAAACCAGCGGTTATACCTTTCGACGGCGCCGAGCAGGAGAGTGAGCGCTTCAAGAAGCTTAATGTCTTCACGAAGACGAATGTAAGGGCAATCAGGTTCAGTTATTTCGCCTGTACCATAAATTATTAAGCTTAAATCGCATAAGTCGGGATATTCATTAATTTCAGCGACACTTATCAAATATGCATGAGTACTTGATATTGCCTGCGAAGGCGTGTACGGCAGTACGCCAAACAATGTGCAAATTGTTGAGGAATCGTCAAGATTATGATCCATAACGCAATCGGAAATGGCGTCGAAAAGCATCCACATGCTTATTTTCACAGCAAATATACCTCCTAAAGGCGTTTATACTAACAGTATAAATAAGAAACGAAAAAAGTCAACCTTTTGCGGATTTTATTTTAATCCAGCATATGGTATTTTATTAATATAAAATTAAAATAGCGTTTTAATGTCGAATGCTGCGCTTTGCGGCCTGCGGCCTGAACGCGGAAGGAGAAAAAATGTTAGCGGGTGAAGTGAAAAAGCTGTTTGAGGGCATCCCGAGGGCTAAGGTCGGATTTTTTCCGACACCGCTCCAGCGGCTGGACCGCCTTTCCGATATGCTTGATGTGAACCTTTATATAAAGCGCGACGATTTTACCGGTGTGGGCCTTTTTGGAGGAAACAAGATCCGCAAGCTGCAATATTTTATGGCGGACGCGCTTGCCAGGGGCGCGGAATATGTTTTTACCTTCGGCGCCACGCAGTCCAATCACGCCATGCAGACCGTTACGGCCTGCCGCCGCTGCGGACTTAAGCCCGTGCTTTACCTGATGAGCGTTGTTGAGCCCGATGAATTTCCCAGGTCAAACCTGCTGCTCGACCGCGTGATGGACGCTGAGATACATATCGTTCCGCCGGATTTCAAGATCATGCTCGACTCCGCGCATGAGCAGATGGCGAAGCTGGAGGCGGAAGGGCACAAATGCTATGAAATACCCGGCGGGGGCGCGGCTCCCATCGGTTCGGCGGCATATATTGAAGGCTACTGCGAAATGGCGGAGCAGTCCATGGCCGCAGGCTTCAGGGCGGATTATATTTTTCACGCGACCGGCTCCGGCGGTACGCTTGCGGGTCTTATGGCGGGCCATAACCTTATGGAATGCAGCGCGAAGATAATGTCCGTCGCGGTGGGGGACGATGAGCCGGTGAGCTATGCGGAGCGCTGCGCCGCGCTTTCAAATGAGGCGCTTAAGGTAATTGGCGTGAACGAAGAGCTGGTGAAGCCCTTGGACTTCAATATCGAAACCGGCTACTATAAGCCGGGCTACGAGCAGCCTAATGAGGGAACGGATCGCGCGATAAAGCTGCTTGCGGTGAACGAGGGGATAATCGTGGATCCCGTATATTCCGGCAAGGCATTTTACGGCATGCTCGACCATATCGAGAGCGGAAAAATACCGAAAGGCAGCAGTGTGCTGTTCTGGCACACCGGCGGAGCGACCTCGCTTTTTGCCGAAAGAGAGATAATTGGCAATATATATTGAGCAGATAATGAATTTGCAGAAAAATGGAGGAAATGAAAAATGAAAAGAATCACTTCGGATAAGGCTCCGGCAGCTATCGGGCCGTACTCTCAGGCGTATATCTCCGGCTCAATGCTGTACACCTCCGGACAGATACCCATCTGCCCGAAGTCCGGCGAGGTAGTGGGCGATGAGATCGCCGCGCAGGCCGAGCAGGTTTTCAAAAACATTGCCGCTGTGCTCGAGGAGGCCGGTACAACGTTTGAAAACGTCGTAAAGACCACCTGCTTCCTTGCCGATATGGGCGATTTTGCAAAGTTTAACGCCGTTTATGAGAAATATTTCACCGGCAAGCCCGCGCGCTCCTGCGTTGCGGTGGCAGGCCTGCCGAAGGGTGTTCTCTGCGAAGTTGAGCTCATCGCGGAGGTTTGAGGGCTGTAATGAACGATTTTGAGAAAAAATATTATGCCGACAGGCGCGGGACCGGCAGCGTAAAGTGGGACGGGCTCGAATTTATCTTCGGCAATAAGGATCTCATCTCCATGTGGGTCGCCGATATGGATTTCCGCGCTACTGATTGCGTGGGCGAGGCGCTCAAAAAGATGGCGGAAACCGGCCTTTTCGGCTATTTTGTCCCGGAGCGCGAATATTTTCAGGCGTTCCTGAACTGGGAGGAAAAGCGCCACGGCTATAAGGCCGAGCAGGAGTGGATCAGGTATACGCCCGGCGTTGTGGCCGGAATCTTCCACTTTATAGGCGCGTTTACTCAGCCGGGTGACTCGTGCATAATCCTCAGCCCGTGCTATTATCCGTTTATGGAGGCCGTTCAGGATACCGGCAGAAAGCTCATTTGCAGCGTCCTTAAAAACGATAACGGCGTGTACAGCGTGGATTATGACGATTTTGAGCAGAAAATAAAGGAAAACGACGTAAAGCTCTTTGTGCTCTGCTCCCCCCATAACCCCGTGGGGCGTATCTGGACGCGGGAGGAGCTCTCGCGGCTCATGGATATCTGCCGCAGAAACGGCGTGCTCGTAGTCAGCGACGAGATACATCAGGATATAGAGCTTTTCAGCCATAAGCATACGCCGACGCTTGCGTCCTGCGACTGCGCGGATTTTGCCGTGTCGCTCACGGCGGCTTCAAAAACCTTCAACCTTGCCGCCTTCAACCACAGCATTGCCGTTATCCCCAATAAGGAACTGCGCGATAAATATGACGCGTATATGAAGCACATGCACCTCAGCGGCGCAATGCCGGGATATGTTGCCGTCCAGGCGGCATACGAGGGCGGCGAGGCATGGCTCGACAGCGTTATAAAGCAGATCGAGGGCAATGTACAGATCGTGAAGGATATTCTCGGTAAGGGCGCGCCGAAGTGCGTTATAAGCGAGCTTGAGGGAACCTATCTCCAGTGGGTGGATATCGGAGCCTACGTCAAGCCCGAAAACCTCAGGGAGGTAGTGCAGGATCGCTGCGGACTTGCCGTTGATTACGGTCACCAGTTCTTTACGCCCAAGCTCGGCGGGGATGACTGCCATATAAGGCTGAACCTTGCCACAAGCGAGGAGAATGTTCGCCAGGCGGCGGAAAATCTCGTGCATGAGCTGGGTAAATAAGGTTATATTTGCGCGAAAGCGAAGTATAATAATATTAAAGTAAGGAGAATAAACATGAAGAAAACAGCAGCACTTATCCTTGCCGTGCTCATGATAATCGCCATGTTTGCCGGCTGCGGTGGCGGCGACGACACGGATGTAAAGAACACGGCAACCCCCGATTCGTCTGCCGGTACCGGCGGCGATACCGAGCAGGGCGGCGGAGACGAAGATTCGCCCTATAACTTTGCAAAGGGCAAGGTTCAGCTGGACGATCAGGGTTTCCCGCTTGAGAAGTATGATTACACCACGCCCATCTCTACCACGGACGAAACCCTTTCCTTCTGGACCGTTTGCTGGACTCCCCAGCTCATGCCCGAAGGAGGTCTCGGCGAGCTCGAGTATTGCAAGGGCCAGCAGGAGGCTACCGGCGTCAACATCGAGTATGTTGTCGTAGACTCCAACTCGAGAGCGGAGAACTTCTCCGTTCTGCTTGCGGCGGATGATCTCTGCGACCTCAGTGCGTCCGGTATGTTCTTCTATCCCGGCACAGTCAACGAGGCGGTTCTCGGCGAGGAATACTTCGTAAATATCTATGATTACATGGATTATTGCCCCAACTACATTTATGAGGCAAAGATGAGAAATCCTGATGATGACGCTACCTATAAGGGAGTGTTCTATTATGACGATCTTATCTACGGCTTCTTCGCGCTTCAGACCAAGGCTCAGATCCAGCTCAGCAGCATGATCCGCGCCGACTGGCTTGACGATCTCGGCATTGATATCAACAGCATCGTCACCTGGGACGACCTCTTTGACGTTTTCTGCCGCTTCCAGAGCGAAATCGATACCTGCACCACCCCCTGGGGCATGCTCAACGTTATAGACCAGAGCGGAAGCTATACGCTCAACGCGTTTGACACCATGCCTTATGTTAAGGCTGATATCCTGCCCAATGTATACCAGATAAACGGAGAAGTTCAGTTTGCCAATACCGGCGACAACGACCGCCAGCTTATGGAGATGCTCAACAAGTTCTGGAACCAGGGGCTTATCTATAAGGACTGGGCAGGCATGGAAACCAACTCCGACTATGTTACCGCCATCAGCAACGGCAACGTTGGCTATATGGTCACGAACCCCAGCGGTGCTATCGAGTATAAGAGCTATATCGGCGATCCCGACTGCTACTGGCAGCCTCTCAGGAAGCTTGTCAGAACCCCCGGACAGACGATCCATGTCGGCGAGCAGCGCTCCCGCGTGACCTATGGTCATACCGTTATCAGCACGAAGTGCGATAACATTCCTCTTGCGGTTTCCTGGTGCGACTGGCGTTACAGCGACGCAGGAAGCTTCTTTGTAAGCTACGGCGTTGAGGGCCAGACCTGGGAGTATAACGATCAGGGCGAGATCAGACTTACCGACTTCGTCCTCCACAATCCCGACGGCGTCGGCATGGACTGGGTCATGATCGTTCACACTCTTGACCAGCTCGCAGAGCACGGCCTTGAGGATGTTGCCAGAAAGTATGCGTATGACGGCGGCGAAGAGATGCTTGCCATGTACGATGTCTGGGAGGACTTCTCCTATGACGGCGCTTATGAGTGGCCCGCAGGCCTCAACCTCGACGACGATCAGACCGAGCGCGTATCCATTTACAGCAACGATGTCTGCACCTATGTTGCCGAGAACTATACCGCTTTCCTTGACGGCTCCAAGTCCCTCACCGAGTGGGACAGCTATGTTGAGGGCGTAAACGCCATCGGTCTTGATGCGATCAGGGCCATATATCAGGAGGCTTATGACGCATACGTTGCCTGATCCGGCGCGTAGGCTCCACAGGTAAAAAAGTAGCATGAACAGCATCGACCCGTATGC
>CAKTED010000122.1 GCA_934546725.1 uncultured Oscillospiraceae bacterium
AAAGGAGATGAAGGCTTTGAAAAAGACACTGTACAGTCTGATGCTTAACGATGAGGTCGTCCGCGAGGTGGACGCTCTGGCGCATCGGATGGGAACAAACAGATCGAGCCTGATAAATCAGATCCTGGCTGATTATGTTGATCTCACAACTCCCGAGCGGAGGATAAACGACGTTTTCAGCGCCATTGAGGAGCTGCTCAAGCCGTCAAGAGAGCTTGTGCCGTTCTTTGCGCCGAATACGCCGACGATGTCCATGAAGAGCTCGCTGGAATATAAATACCGCCCGACGGTAAAATACGAGGTGGAGCTTTTCGGCGCGGGACAGAAGTCGCTCGGCGAGCTTTCCGTAATATTCAGAACGCAGTCCGCTTCGCTTATTTCCGCGCTCACTAGCTTCTTCCGCATATGGAAGCGCACGGAGGACAGGTATCTGGCGCCGCTTCTCGGAGGGAGAACGATAAATTATGCGCTGTATGAGGGCAAGTTCGTGCGCAGTATCGCGCTGCCGGATAAGGACTGCACCGCGGACGAGCTTGCAAACGTTATCTCCGATTATGTTCAGCTGATGGACAGGTCCATGAAGGGCTTTCTTACGCAGCGCATGGACGCCGGGGATATCGAAAAGGCCTATTGCGAGCAGCTGAAAAAGCAGCAGCTGCATATTTAAAATGAAGAAATGTCGGCGGTCCTGCCGCTGGACTTAAGGAGGGTTTATTTATGAATTCTCAGAACTTTACTCAGAAAACGATAGAAACGATCCAGACCGCGCAGAGAATGGCGGAGGAGAACAGCAATCAGTATATCGTTCCCGAGCATCTGCTCTATGCGCTGACAGATCAGGACGGCGGGCTTATCCCGTCCATATTCGGCAAAATGGGCGTTGACTGCAATGCCGTTCTGGCGGAGCTGGATACGGCGATAGCCGCTCTGCCGAAGGTTTCGGGTGATAATAAGGATGTTTACCTGTCGCAGGACGCGGACAGGGTGCTGCGCGCGGCTGAAAAGGCCGCAAAGAGCATGGGCGACGAGTATATCTCCGTCGAGCACATTATGATAGGCATCTTTGCCAACGCGACCCCGGCAATAAAGAATATTTTTTCAAACCACGGTATCACGAAGGGCGCATTCTCCGAGCAGCTCAGCAAGGTGAAGAGCGGCCCTGTTACGAGCGATAATCCGGAGAGTACCTATGACGCGCTCAGCAAATACGGCACGGACCTTGTAAAGCGCGCGCGTTCACAGGAGCTTGACCCCGTCATCGGCAGAGATACCGAGATAAGAAACGTTATAAGGATCCTGTCACGAAAGACGAAGAACAACCCCGTCCTCATCGGTGAGCCCGGCGTAGGTAAAACCGCAATAGCGGAGGGGCTTGCGCAGCGTATCGTGCGCGGAGATGTGCCGGACGGGCTGAAGAACAAGACCATCTTTTCACTTGATATGGGCGCTCTTATCGCGGGCGCGAAGTACAGAGGCGAATTTGAGGAAAGACTGAAGGCCGTACTGGAGGAGATCAGAAAATCCGAGGGCGGTATAATTCTTTTCATCGATGAGCTGCATACAATAGTAGGAGCCGGCAAAACAGAAGGAAGCATGGACGCGGGCAATCTGCTCAAGCCCATGCTGGCAAGAGGTGAGCTGCACTGCATCGGCGCGACTACACTTGACGAATACCGAAAGTATATAGAGAAGGACGCCGCGCTTGAGCGCCGTTTCCAGCCCGTTATGGTAGATGAGCCGAGCGTGGAGGATACGATATCCATCCTGAGAGGACTGAAGGAGCGCTACGAGGTATATCACGGCGTGCGTATTCATGATAACGCGCTCGTTGCGGCCGCAACGCTTTCAAACAGGTATATTACGGACAGATTCCTGCCTGATAAGGCCATAGACCTCGTTGACGAGGCCTGCGCGCTTATCAGGACGGAGATAGACTCCATGCCGTCCGAGATGGACGATATCCGCAGAAAGATAATGCAGCTCGAGATCGAGGAGATGGCGCTGAAGAAGGAAACGGATCAGCTGTCAAAGGAGCGGCTTGAAAAGCTTACAAAGGAGCTTGCGGACCTCAAGGACAGGTTTAACGAGATGAAGTCGCGCTGGGAAAGCGAAAAGAACAGCGTTGACGAGGTGAAGAGCATCAAGAGCGAGATCGAGCGCGTGCGCGGCGAGATAGAGAACGCGCAGCTGCACTATGAGTATGAAAAGGCGGCGAAGCTGAAATATTCCGATCTGCCCGCGCTGGAGCACCGGCTGGAAGAGGCCGAGAAGAACAGCGAGGCAAAGAAGAGCAGCTCCATGGTCCACGATACCGTGACCGAGGAGGAGATAGCGGGCATCGTCGCAAAGTGGACCGGTATCCCGGTTTCAAAGCTCATGGAGGGCGAGCGCGAGAAGCTGCTGAGCCTTGATAAGATCATCCATAAGAGAGTTATAGGCCAGGACGAGGCCGTGCAGAAGGTAACGGAGGCAATACTCCGTTCAAGAGCCGGTATCGCCGATCCGAATCGTCCGATAGGCAGCTTCCTCTTCCTTGGCCCCACGGGCGTTGGCAAAACGGAGCTTGCAAAATCGCTGGCGGAGTGCCTGTTTGATGATGAACACAGCATGGTGAGGATCGATATGACGGAGTATATGGAGAAATTCTCCGTGTCGCGTCTTATCGGAGCGCCTCCGGGATACGTGGGCTATGACGAGGGCGGTCAGCTCACGGAAGCCGTGCGCAGAAAGCCCTACTCTGTCGTGCTGTTCGATGAGGTGGAAAAGGCCCACCCGGACGTATTCAATATTCTGCTCCAGATCCTTGATGACGGCCGCATAACGGACAGTCAGGGCAGAACGGTGGACTTCAAAAACACCATAATCATTCTCACTTCAAACCTTGGCAGCCAGTACCTGCTTGACGGTATTGACGATAAGGGCGAGATATCCGAAGAGGCGCGCGAGGCCGTAAAGGGCGAGCTGCGCAGAAGCTTCAGACCCGAGTTTCTCAACAGGCTTGACGAGATAATCTTCTTCAAACCGCTCACAAAGGATAATCTGTCGAATATTATCGATATCCTTGTCGCGTCGCTCAGAAGCCGCCTGGCGGATAAGACACTGAAGCTTGAGATCACGGACGCGGCAAAGGCGCTCATCATAGACCAGGGCTTCGACCCCGTTTACGGCGCGAGACCCATGAAGAGATTCCTGCAGAGCAGGGTCGAAACGCTTATCGCGAGGAAGATACTTGCGGACGATGCCGCGCCGAACTCCACCATTACCGTGGATGTTGAAAACGGCGAGCTTGTGTGCCGGTAAAAGCATGATTAAAAATGACGCCGTATCGGCGTTATGAAAGGCATGTTGGGCCGGGATCCCGAAAGGGGTCCCGGCCATTTTGCGCGCCGCGCACAGGTTGACTCAGAGTAAAAAAATGGAGAAAATACATTGACAAACTGTTATTCTCATGTTAGCATAATAACAGATAAATGAACAGGTTTTCCGAAGCCCTTCACCCTAAAGCGCGGCGTCCGCGCCAGGGGCGTCCGGCCGGAACCCGGGAGCCGGATTTATGCTCCGGCGCGTGGGATCCCATACCGCAGCGTCAGAAATGTGGCGGTACTCCATTCTTGAGAGAGGAAGACGGGTAAGTGAATGAACCGATGCAGCAAATCGGTTTTGGCCTGCTTTGACTTTCTCGAAGCAGGTCTTTTCAGTACCTTGAGGAAGCGGAAAGCTGTATATTTCACGTTCACATATGGAAAGGAAGCTGCGCAGCCATGCCCGGAACGGATAAGGATACGCTCAGGATAACTGAGCAGGACAAACAGGTGATACGTCTGATGCGGGAGCTCAATTACGGACAGCTCGTTATTAATGTTAAAGAGGGAAAACCCATTCATGTGGAGGAAATCCGCAGGAGCATACTTATAAAGTAACATCAGACGGCAAAAACTGAACAGGCTGTGAGGCCGGGTGACTGAAAGAATCGGGACCCAGTGAAGGTCGAGCTCGCGTTTTGTACGCAGTTCGGCTTTTTCCGGGTCTTTTTTTCTTTTTACGGCCGGAATCAAAGCTGAAAATTAAAAAATGAGAACGGAGAAAAGCATGAAAAAACGTCTTTTCAGCATCCTGACCGCCATTGCGGCGGCAGCGGCGCTCTGCTGCCCCGCGGCGGCAGCGACCCTTTCATGGACGGAGGACCCTGCCACGAGCATGACCGTTACCTGGAGAAGCGACGCTTCGGGCGAGCAGACGCTGCAGCTTGTAGCGGAGGATGATTTCGAGGCCCATGGCTTTGCCGGCGCGCGGGAGGAAAGGGTCTATGGGCGCGATATCAGCCCTGACGGCAATGGAGCTTATCATTATGAAGTAACGGTTCGCGGGCTTACTCCGGGTGAGCGTTATGTCTGCCGCGTTGGAGACAATAATGGCTGGAGCGGTGAGCTGCGCTTCAGAACGGATGATCCGTTGGCGCGGAGCGTGACATTTGCATACTTTGGAGATGCGCAGCCGGGCGGAAGCGCCGGATATGAAGGCTTTGCGGCTCTTGCCGAAAGCGTTTATACGGCGCATCCTGAGCTTTCATTTGCCATGATGGGTGGGGATATGGTGAATTCAGGCGTATCGCCTGCGCAGTTTGACGCGTTTTCTGCCGCTGTGGAGAGTGCCATGCCGGGGCTTCCTCTTTTTGCCGTTAACGGTAATCATGAGAGCAACTATCCGGGCGGAAAGCCTGAGCTTTATCTTGATATCTTTGCCCTCCCGCGAAACGGTCCGAAGGGCTTTACCGAGGAGATGTATTCTTTTGATGCAGGCAACGTTCATATCGTTGCGGTGAACTCCTGGGTATTTTCCGGCGAGCAGAAGCTGACGGAGGAGGATTACGACCGCCTTTCGGAATGGCTGAAGAATGACCTTGCCTCCAGTACGGCGGACTGGCAGATCGTTGTTACTCATATCCCGGTGCAGGCGGTTCACAGCGACATGACGGCTGAAAGGCTTAAGGAGGCCTGGGGGCCGATCCTTGAGGACTACGGCGTGGATCTTGTGCTGGAGGGTCACCAGCATGTATATTCCCGCAGCGTGCCTCTCTATCGCGGCAAAACGGACTACGAAAACGGTATTACATATATAATGGGAGTTTCCGGCAGCAAGTTCTATTCTTCGTCGGACGAAACGCGGGCGGCCCGCGTGGTGTACAATACGGCAAACTGCCAGATCATCCGCAGCGACGATATGACGCTCAGCGTACAGACGGTGGATGCGGACGGGAACGAGATGGATTATATTTCACTGCCGCAGCGCACGGGCGCTCAGACGCGGCTTGCGTATGTTACGCGGCTCTGGATGGCGGCCGGATCGCCGCAGGCGGGGGAGAGCCCCTTTGCGGATACGGACAGCCCTGCGATGGCATGGGCGGCTGAGGCCGGTATAATAGAGGGCTACGGGAACGGCATCGCCGGACCCGACGATCTTATAACCGACTGGCAGATAGCGCTTATCGATGCGCGCATGAACGGAGAGAATAAATGAAGAAAAGATTTCTTAC
>CAKTED010000123.1 GCA_934546725.1 uncultured Oscillospiraceae bacterium
TTGCCGCCGATGCCCTTTATCATCTCAATGAGCTTGTCTATCTCCTTGCGGGAGAGGGAGGAAACGGCGTTTTTCGCGCAGATTCCGCGAACGGTGCCGCCGTCCTTTATGGCGTTTGCGAAAACGCCGAAGCCGCAGTCCGCGGCGATGTCGCTTATATCGAAGATCTCCATGCCAAAGCGGGTATCGGGCTTATCGGAGCCGAAGCGGCTCATTGCGTCGGCATAGGTCAGGCGCGGCAGCGGAAGCTGAAGCTTTACGCCGAGAACCTCGTCAAAAACGCGGGCCATGTAGCCCTCGGCCATGGAGAGGATATCGTCCATATCAACGAAGGACATTTCAACGTCTATCTGCGTGAACTCCGGCTGACGGTCGGCACGCAGGTCCTCGTCGCGGAAGCAGCGGGCTATCTGCATGTAGCGGTCAAAGCCCGCCACCATGGAAAGCTGCTTGTAAAGCTGCGGGGACTGCGGCAGCGCATAGAAGCTGCCCTTGTGAATACGGCTCGGGACGAGAAAGTCGCGCGCGCCCTCGGGCGTGGAACGAATGAGCATGGGGGTCTCGATCTCGATAAAGCCGTTTTCGTCAAAGTAATCGCGCGTTATCTTGGCGATTTTGTGGCGCATGATGAGATTACGCTGCAAAACGGGGCGGCGCAGGTCGAGATAGCGGTATTTGAGGCGCGTCGCCTCGTTCGTGGGGCAGTTATCTACGATCTCGAACGGCGGCGTTTCGGACTCGCCAAGGATGCGCAGCTCCTTTACCTCGATCTCGATGTCGCCGGTGGGCAGGTCGGAATTTTTGGCCGAGCGCTCACGGACGACGCCGCGCGCGGCAAGAACGTATTCGCTGCGGACCGTTGCGGCCTTTTTGAAAAGCTCCGGTTCGGTGCTGTCGTCAAATGCAAGCTGCACGATGCCGCTGCGGTCACGCAGATCTGTGAAGATAAGGCCGCCGAGATTGCGGCTGCGCTGCACCCAGCCGCAGACGGAAAGCTCTTTGCCCACGTCCTCAATGCGGACGGTGCCGCAGTAATTTGTTCTTTTAAAACCCTGTAATGTTTCCATATTTAACAAAACCTTCTTATATCTGTATGGGCGGCGCTCAGAGAACGGCGTCGCGGATGGCTTCTGCGGAGATGAGGCAGTCCGTCTGTTCGCCGGTGGCCATGTTTTTCAGCCGCGCCGTGCCGGATTCAAGCTCGGAGCCGCCGAGAACCATGGAATATTTTGCGCCGAGCTTTCCGGCGTATTTCATCTGCGCCTTGAGACTGCGGCCTGCTATGTCGCGCACGGCGGAAACGCCGAGTCTGCGCAGCTCATTCACAAGAACCTGAATTCGCATGTCAGCCTCGGGGCTTTGGCAGGCGATAAAAACGGAGACAGGCTCCTCGTGCGGGATCTCGATGCCTTCGGCCTCCATAACGAGCAGCATGCGTTCAATGCCGCTGCCGAAGCCAAGACCTGGAGTTGGG
Source organism: uncultured Oscillospiraceae bacterium (assembly GCA_934546725.1). GTDB lineage: Bacteria > Bacillota > Clostridia > Oscillospirales > Oscillospiraceae > RGIG6375. The sequence continues at coordinate 1,475 of CAKTED010000123.1, forward strand.
TCGCCGCCGAGCGTGGAGACCAGCCCGTCATAGCGGCCGCCGCCGATAACGGTGCTCTGAGCGCCTATGGAGGTGGAGACGAACTCAAAAACGGTTCTTGTGTAGTAGTCAAGGCCGCGCACTATGCGGGGATTTACCGTGTATTCTATGCCCATGGCGTCGAGATAGGCCTTTACCCGGTCAAAGTGCTCGCGGCAATCGTCGCAGAGGTAATCAAGCCCCACCGGAGCGTTTCTGGAAAGCTCCTGGCATATCTCGCTCTTGCAGTCAAGAATGCGCATGGGGTTTTTGTCGAGCCGCTCCTGGCAGGTGGCGCAGAGCCTGTCGCGCCTGTCCTCGAAAAATTCACGCAGCGCCTTATGAAAGGCGGGACGGCAGTGAGGGCATCCAACGGAGTTTATCTCGAGCCGGACATGCCTGATACCAAGCCTGCGCAGGTATTCGGCAGCGAGAGCGATGACCTCGCTGTCCGCCTCCGGACCGGCAGCGCCGAAGCATTCGATGCCGAACTGGTGATGCTCGCGAAGCCGGCCCTTCTGGGTATTTTCGTAGCGGAAGTTGGGGACGATGTAAAAAAGCTTTGCGGGCAGTCCGGCGGCGTAGATGGAATTTTCCAGATAACTGCGAACGACGGAGGCCGTTCCCTCCGGGCGAAGCGTTATCGAGCGGCCGCCCTTATCGTTGAAGGTGTACATCTCCTTCTGAACAACGTCTGTCGTATCGCCGACGCCGCGCAGAAAAAGCTCCGTGTGCTCAAAGGTGGGCACACGGGTCTCCGTAAAGCCGAAGTCGAAGGCAAGCCGCTTTGCAACGCCCTCGATATAATGCCATTTATACACCTCTGAGGGTGTAACGTCCTTTGTGCCCTTTGGGGCGGTGGTCAGAAGCTCCATGGAAGGACGCTCCTTTCTGATGTGGATTTTACTTGGGGTTTACTATGTCGCGCCAGCCAAGGTCGCCGCGCTGCATACCAAGGACGAGCACCTCGGCGGTGGCAACATTGGAGGCGAAGGGAATGGAATGCTGGTCGCAGAGCTTTGCGATGAGCGTGAGCTCCTCGGCGTACTCCGGCGCCTGCGGGTCGCAGAAGAAGAGAACGAGGTCAATCTCGTTATATGCTATCCTTGCGGCTATCTGCTGCGTGCCGCCCTGCTTGCGGGACATATAGGTGGTAACGTGCAGGCCGGTAGCGTCGGAAATGAGCCGTCCCATCGTGGAGGTGGAGCATATGCTGTTTCCTGAAAGAATGCCGCAATAGGCGATGCAGAACTGAACCATAAGTTCCTTCTTGTTATCGTGCGCGAGCAAAGCAATGTTCATTGGCGTATCCTCCCATGAATAATTTTATAAACGTGTGTTATATGCGGCCGCCTTAAAGCTCCAGCGGCACGCGCTCCCCGTCGAGCCTTCGGGCTATACGCTCGAACGCGGACATGGCTGGCCCTGGACGGCAGAGAGCAAGCGGGCGCTGAGACGCTCCTGCAAGGATCACTCGCTCATCCTCGGGAACGAGACCGATAAGCCTTGCGCCAATAGCGTCCACGGCGTCGTCTATGGTGGTTTTTGTTTTGAAAAGGACGCCCCTGCGGACGCGGTTTACTATGAGCCGAATGTCCGAAACGCCCATGGAGCCAAGCTCCATTACGATCCTGCCGGAGTCGCGGCAGCTGGAGGGGTCTGCGGCGGAAATGATAACGGCTCCGTCAGCAGCCGCGGCGGCCGAGGAAAAGCCCGTTCCAAGCCCTGCCGGGGAGTCTATGAGGCAGTAATCAAAAACGCCTTTCAAAAAGCGGATAAGAGCCGAAAAGCCGGCTCTGTCGGCCTCGCTTATCGGCTCTATGGGAGCCGTGAGAAAGTAAAGCCTCGGGATATCCGGGTGAGGGACGACGGCCTGGCGCAGGGAGCAGCAGCGATGGATAACGTCACCAAAGTCAAAGACGGCCCTGTCCGCAAGACCGAGGCAGAGGTCAAGATTTTTGAGCCCCGCGTCAGCGTCGATGCACAGCACCGAGCGGCCCCGTGCCGCGAGCGCGGAGGAAAGCGCGGCCGTGGCGGTGGTTTTCCCCGTTCCGCCCTTGCCGGAAGCTATGATCATTGCCTTGCCCATTTTTGCCTCCCTCAGGAAAAGTTCCGCTTTTTCGCGCGTGGAAGGCAGGCGGCCCTCCACGGCGCGATAAACGCCCATAGCATCAAATAATTATACTCAAAATACGCCGGATTTTCAATACATTTAACAGCTCTGGTACGGCTTTCGATATTATGCCTATTTGAGCAGTGCGTTTTCTGTTGAAATTGACGAATCCTCGTCCCGCGCGGAAAACCAGTAGTCAAAAACATCTCGCGCTATCTGCGTTACATAAGCGCCGCTGCCGCCGCCCTGGACGACGACTGCCACCGCTATTTCGGGATTTTCATACGGGGCGTAGGCGATGAAAACGGCGTTGTTCTGCTTTTCCTCGCCGAGCTGTACCGTTCCGGTCTTGGAGGCCACGTCTATGCGGTATGAGCCGAAAACGCCGGAGGGAGAGCCGTATTTGGAAACGTAGTACATGCCGAGCTTTATCGCGTCGAAGTATGACTGCTCGGCCTCGACGCGGCTGAGAACGGTCGGCTCGTAGCTGTACGTCGTAACGGAGTTATCGTAGGTCTTCACGTTTTTGAGCAGATGGGCCGAGTAGCGCGTGCCGTCGGCCGCGATGGTGGCGGCATAGGAGGCCAGCTGCATGGGCGTGAAGAGGTTATATGACTGGCCGATGGAGGCAAGCAGAGTGTCGCCGGGGTACCAGTCCTCGCCCACGACGTCTTCCTTATACTCCCGCGTTGCGAGAATGCCGGTGTTTTCGTCAAGCTCTATGCCGGTGCTCTGGCCGAGGCCGAAGAGCGAGGCGTAATATGAGATGGTGTCTATGCCGGTCTCAAGGCCGACCTTGTAGAAAAAGTAGTTGCAGGAATTTTGCAGCGCGGTGGAAACGTTCAGCGTGCCGTGTGAGCCGGGCCAGATCCAGCACTTGTACTCATAGCCGCTGTATTCGTCAAAAATGCCCTTGTCGTATATCTGCGTAGTGGGTGTGATAACGCCGGACTGGAGCGCGGCAATGGCGGTGTTCATTTTAAAGGTGGAGCCGGGAGAATAGGTGCCCTTTATGGCGCGGTTATAGAGCGGCGCGGACGGGTCGGCCTCCAGCTCCGCATAGTCCTGCGAGAAGGTCTCGAGGCTGTATGTGGGGTAGGACGCGCTTGCGAGAACGTCGCCCGTACCGACCTCTATCGCAACGACGGCGCCGCCCACGACCTTCCTGTCATCGTCGCGGTCCGCGTTCATTTCCGAGATGGTGCGCGCCAGCGAATCCTCAGCGGCCTGCTGGCAGCGTATATCAAGCGTCAGCGTAACGTTGCTGCCCGCCTGAGGAACGGTCGTGTAGACAGAGTCAGTTACCGTGCCGTTTTTCGTGCGGGTAACGGTCATTTCGCCGTCCGTTCCGTGCAGATATTCTTCAAAAACCTGCTCCACGCCGTCCTTGCCCACGCGGGCGTTCATCGGATAGCCGAGGGAGCCGTATTTTTCGTATTCCGTCTCATTCATGGGGCCGACGCGGCCAAGAATATGCGCGGCGTAGGGCGTGTGGTACTCGCGCACGGAGGTGGCGTCTATCCCGACGCCGGGAATGCCCTCCTCCCGCACGGCGGAGATGAGGTCTATATCCGCGTCCTCGGCGAAAACATAGTCGGAAAAATCAAAAAGCGTGCGCGTTTCAAGCTCGTAGCGTATGCCTGCCGCCGTGCGCGCGCTGGCGGAGGAATAGCCGGGATCCATGGAGTAATGCTCCCGCAGCCAGCTCATGAGCTCCGGCGCGCTTATGTCGGGCGAAAGGTCGAAGTGAGCCAGGTAATTATCAAGCCTTGCGCGCTGCGTATCGTTCATTGCCGCGTCAAAGGTGAACGGCTCTGAGACGGAAACGGGCAGCGTGTCGGAATAGCTGTGTCCGAGCCTGTCGGCAATGGCGACGAGGCGGAGAATATCGC
>CAKTED010000124.1 GCA_934546725.1 uncultured Oscillospiraceae bacterium
TAGTACACCACCGCGCTCGCGACGCTTTCCACGACCACTGCAAAGCGCGACGCACTGCGGGCATTTTCCGAAGCCGCGCTCACGCCCAGCCACTGTGTCAGCGCCGAAATGGGCAGCTCCGCCTCATAATCGAGATAAATTCCCGGCGCACGCAGCGCCCTGCGCCAGTCCCGCTCCTCGCATTTTTCCGCGGCTGCTGCCGAACCGAGCGCTTCTCCGAAAACGTTGGCCGTTTTTTCAAACATATAGTCCAGCGCGGCGCTGTCATACTGCTGAGCGCAGCGCATCCCGTTATCGTTCACAACGGCCATTTTTGCAGGCCGCGCAGCCTCGACCGAAGCCGAAGCGGCGGTCCCGCCCGAACCCCCGCCGGAGCCGTCGTCCCCTCTGAGGTAGGAGTTTATGCGCCCGGCAAGCGCGGACGAGGCGAGAAATTCGTTGAATACCTCGCTTTTGTATGCCAGAAAAACGGCGTTAACCGCAAGCGCGATTATCGCGGCGCTCTTCAGCGCTTCCCTCAGTCTGTCATTCATTTTCATTACCATCACCGGCGCTCTGCCTTTCGGGCAGCGTAACGGTCACCTCCGTTCCCCTGCCCTGCTCGCTTTCAATGCCTATGCTGCCGCCGTGCCGGGCAACTATCTCCCGCGCGATGGAAAGCCCCAGTCCGCTGCCGCCCAGCGAGCGGGACCGCGCCTTATCCACGCGGTAAAAGCGGTCGAATATGCGCGGGATATCCTCTTTGGGAATACCGATACCCGTATCGCGTACGGATACCCATACGCTGCCTCCGCCGTGCCCCACGCGCACGTCTATGCTGCCCCCGTCCGGAGTATAGCGGATAGCGTTGGTTATGATATTCACTATCACCTGCTCCAGGCGAGAGCGGTCGCCCTCGCAGGAAACGGGCTCCGCCGGTGTCTCAAGACGCATGCTCATTCCGCGCTTTTTCACGTTAAGCATCAGCGCGTCGCAAATATTGCGCGCGGATTCGGAAAGGTCGAAGCTCTCCATATGCATATCGTTATCCCCGGCGTCAAACTTTGAGAGCATGAGCAGGTCCTGAACGATCTTCGCCATTCTGTCGCTTTCATGCAGAATTACCCGCAGAAAATGCTCCCTGTCCTCCGCCGCTATGTCGCCGCCCATGTCCACAAGCGTTTCGGCATAGCTTCTCACGTTGGTTATCGGCGTCCTCAGCTCGTGCGAAACATTGGCGACGAATTCGCGGCGCATCTGCTCGCTCCTCCGCTGGCGGGTAACGTCATGTATAAGCGCCAGTATTCCGCCCTGACTTCCCTCGCCCCCGGCAAACGGCGCAAGAATTATCTCAAGCGTTTTGTCCTTTATCTCCCGCTCGGCGCGGATAACCGTCGGACTTTTCAGCGCCAGCACGGTATCCTTCGCCTCGACCGAGCCGAAGATGACGGAATAGTCAAGGTCGCCGTCGGCAAGGCTTACGCCGAGAAGCTGCTCCGCTGCGGGATTATAGTGTATCTTTGCGCCGTCGCGCGCAAAGGCGACCACGCCGTCCGTCATGTGCAGGAACACGGTGCTGAGCTTGTTTTTCTCGTTTTCCACCTCTTCGAGCATATCGCGCAGCTGCTGCGCCATATTGTTGAACGACTGCGTCAAAACTCCTATCTCGTCATTCGACCGCACCTCGATATGCTGCGAAAAATCGCCCTTTGCGACGCGGTTGGCCCCTCGCGTAAGGCTCTGGATGGGGATTATGAGCGTTTTTGCCAGCAGCGAGCCGAGCAGTACGGATATGGCAAGGCCTATTATAAGAGCCTCCATGATTATCATGAAAAGCTCCATATTGAGGTCATGCACCGTCTGCTTATTATCGCGGATATAGATGATATAGCTCCCCTGCTCGCCGGAAACCGGCACCGCCACGTCCATGTAGGAGGCGGAGCGGTTGCTGGCATAGCCCTCTCTGCCGTTGAGCGCCGTTATGATATTCGGCGTTATGCCCGCTTCCGAGTCCGTGGAGCCGTCGAGCACCGCGCCGGTGGTACCGTCAAGAATGTAATAGTTGCGGTTCACGGCATCTATGCCGAGAAGGCCGGAGTAGGCCGAAAGGATCTCGTCCATGCGGCGCGCACCGTCGTCGCCGTCCGCCGCGGCGCGAAGATCGTCCGCAAACTCCTGTATCGCAAAAACGTCCTGCATGCTCTTATAAAAGCCGCTCAGGTAAAAATTGACCACTCCGCGCACCAGAAAGGCGCAGACGACGGTCATGAGTGAAACTATGAGCAGCAGCATTATCAGGACAAGCTTGAGATGCAGTCTGCCTTTTTTCACCGCCGCTCACCTCCGTAACGATCATTTTGCAAGGTAGTACCCCGCGCCGCGCTTTGTTATTATATACTGCGGGTTCGCCGGATCGTCCTCCAGCTTTTCGCGCAGGCGGCGGATCGCAACATCGACAGCGCGCAGGTCGCCGTAATATTCATAGTTCCAGACCTTTGACATAAGCTCCTCGCGCGAAAATATTCTTCCCGTATCCGTCGAAAGGAATTTGAGAATATCGTACTCCCGCTGAGTAAGCTCCACCACCGCGCCGTTTTTCTTCACGGCGCACAGCTTGCTCTCGTCGAGCATGAGCCGGCCGGCCTTCACAAGCCTGTCGTCCTGCTCCGGCTCCATCACCGCCATGCGGCGTATATTCGTCTTTACCCTCGCCATCAGCTCACGGACGGAAAACGGCTTTACGATATAGTCGTCCGCGCCGATCTCAAGGCCGAGGATCTTGTCCTCCTCCTCCTCGCGGGCCGTCAGCATTATCACGGGCGTGAGCTTATCCTTCCGGCGTATCTCCTCAAGCACCGCAAAGCCGTCCATGACCGGCAGCATTACGTCGAGCAGTATTATATCCGGCTCCCGGCTCTGCGCAAGCTCCAGCGCCTGCCCGCCGTCATACGCGCACAGCACCTCGTAGCCCTCGCGTTCAAGATTGAATTTCAGTATGTCAACAATGTTTTTTTCGTCGTCTACAACAAGCACACGCTTATTCACCCGTGTCTCGCCTCCAGTTATTCATAAGCTCTCGCGCGCAAAATACTCGCGCGCAAAAAATATCGCGCTTATCGTTTTTCCGTCCGGTATCTCGCCGCGCATCGCCATATCCGCCAGCTCGTCAAGACCATGCTTCGACACTCTCAGAAACTCGTCCTCATCCGGGCAGGCCTCCCCCTCTGTAAGGTCAAGGGCAAGAAACATGTGCAGCCTTTCGTCGCAGAAGCCGGGCGAAGGGTACGTTGCGCCGAAATATATCATTCTGCCCGCGGTAAGCCCCGTCTCCTCCTTAAGCTCGCGCACCGCGCCGTCATGCGGCTCTTCGCCGCGCTCAAGCTTCCCGGCGGGAGCCTCAAGCAGCTCCTCACCCATGGGATAGCGGTACTGGCAGACCATGTACGCCTCGCGTCTTTCGTTTACGGCAAGGATGACTACCCCGCCAGGATGCTCAACGACCTCGCGGAAGGAGCTTTTTCCGTTTATAAGCTCAATGGTATCCTCGCGCACATTTACTATTTTTCCCTCAAGCAGCCGCTTTGAAGCAAGCGGCTTTTCATAAAACTCCGATTTTTTCATAAATATATCTCCAGCGGCACTTACGCCATTATTTTGAGCGTGTCGATAAAGTCGACACGCTCTCAAAGAAATGCAAGCATTTCTTTGAAAAGTTGCAGCCTGCTGCGCGCACTCGCTGCGCTCGCACACTGGCAGGCTGAGAAGTGTTTTTTCCGAGGTACACGCCCCCGTAAAAAACGTGATTTAACTTTATTCCGTCATCTGCGGATGACGGAACTCTGCGAGGCTACCCGCACAATAAAATAGCAGATAATTTTTTTGACAGCCATTATTTCATATATTTTACCATGGGCGCCGCATTGTGGCAAGCCGCTTTTTGAATCGGCAGAAAAACTTCCGCGCCGCCGGAATAAACGTCCCAACAGCGCGGAAGCGGAAAAGCTTATGAAATTATGAGCTTGTGCGTCTTCCACCTGCCGGAGAAGTAATATATCGCGCCGACAACACCGAAAACATGCCCTGCTATGACCATTCCGTACCATAAGCCGTAAACGCCCATATTGCACACGATGCCAAGCAGCAGCGCAAGCCCGATACGCACGACGACACCGTCCATTATCCCGGCAAAGAACGCCAGCGAGGCAAAGCCCATGCCGTTTATCAGCGCCATGGATGGCGAACGCGTGGCGTAGCCGAAGAAGTTTATAACGGCGACGAGCACATAGCTGCGGGCCATGGCAAGCACTTCCTCCTCGGTATTGAATATCGAGAATATCTGCTCGGGCATGATTATCATCAGCAGCGAAAGGAACGCCGCAAACGCAAGGCCCATCAGCGTTATCATCTTCACTATTTTTGAAACGCGGTCCGTCTTTCCCGCCGCCATGTTCTGTCCTATCATCGAAGAGCCCGCCGTATGCAGCGACTGCGTCACGATATTTGCGATATTTCCCAGCTTGTTGCCGATCGCCGTGACCGCCATCGCCGTAACGCCGTACTGATTGATGAAAGCGTTTACGAACATCATGGAGATGTTTATCGCGCTGAACTGGAGCATCATGGGGATACCGAGCTTAAGCTCGCGGATAAATATGTTTTTATCTATCACAAAGCTTTTGAGTTTGAAGTCAAAACCAAAGGCCTCCCGATTTCTGTAAAGGTAGATCATTGCCACGATGAAGGAAAAGGCCTGGCTTATTATCGTGGCAAGAGCCGCGCCGCCGGGACCCATGCTCATTGCCTTAACGAACAGAAGGTCGAGGAAAATATTCATTACGGCCGCGATGGAAACGAAAACGAGCGGACGCTTCGAGTCGCCCATTCCGCGCATTATGGCTCCGACGCAGTTATAGCCGAATATGAATATGACGCCCATGAGGCACACCGTGGTATAGTCCACCGCGCCCTGCATGGCCTCATCCGGAACGTTCAGTATGCGCAGTATCGGCCTTGCAAGCGGTATGCTTATGACAGTGATAAAAACGGAAAGCGCAAGCATCATGGTGAACATCATGCCGATGCTCTTTTTGACGGAAGCATAGTCCTTCCTTCCGACGAACTGGGATATAAGTATCTGTCCCGCCGAAACAAAGCCGAGGCAGGCAAAGGTAAAGAACATGAGTACCTCGCCGCCCATCGAAACCGCCGAAAGTCCCGCGCTGCCGACGTACTGTCCGACGATGACCATATCCACAAGGTTATAAACCGTTTGCAGAAAATTTGATACGACAAACGGCCAGGCGAATTTCAAAAGCTGCTTTGATACGCTGCCCTCCGTCAGGTCGTTTATCATTGATGATTTCTTCGTTTTTTCCAAAAGGTCACATTTCCTTTCCCGTCAATTGCCTGCCGCTTCCGCGGCCGCTTCGCCGAACAGGCTCAGTTTTTTGGATATTATATCGCATTGCAGC
>CAKTED010000125.1 GCA_934546725.1 uncultured Oscillospiraceae bacterium
GGCCTGACCCATCCAGATGAGCTCCTGCAGCGCGATTATACGCGCAAGCGACGTATCCTTGACAAGCGTTATCAGCTCGTTGCCCATCGGCGGAACGATGTGCTTGACCATCTGAAGCAGCGTGACCTTGAAGAAGATCTGGCTTTTCGTCATGCCGAGCACCTGCCCGGCCTCCTGCTGCCCCTTCGGCACGCCCTGGATGCCGCCGCGGTAAATCTCGGAAAAATAGCAGGAGTAGTTGATGATGAACGCCACGGCTGAGGCGATGAAGCGCCCCGCCTCGCCGCTGCCCCATATGGTTTTGCCCCAGACAAGGCCGGGGAAATAGTAGATGATGAGCAGCTGGAGCATGAGCGGCGTTCCGCGAAAGACCCATATGATTATGTTTATTATGAGCGAGATCGGGCTGAACCACAGGCAGAAGCGGGCAAGGCGCGTCTTTTCGCCGCCGTGCTTCCGGATGCTGCGCATGCCGAGACGGGCAAACGGCGTCCAGCGGTTCATGGAGCCGAAGGAGACGATAAGTCCAAGCGGCAGAGCGCCGATGAGCGTTACGATAAAAAGCTTTATCGTTTGCAGAAAGCCGACGTTCAGCGAACGGATGACGGTAGGCGCCTGTGAAAGAAAAAGTTCCATGTTATATCCCCTTAAAATGTGATGGCTTCCATGCCACTGCGCAGAAAACGCATAATACGGGCAGGGGGCTGAAAATTGCCCTCTGCCCGATATCCGGCGAAAAAACCGTGCCGCCAGGTTGCGTAAGTCTCACAGAGCTCCGCGTCCGCGGACGCGAAATAAAATCAGATTATTGAAGCGGGCGCATTATGCGCGCGTCTGAGGCGCAGAGCGCAGCGCCGGCCTTCTCAAAAAAGTGCAGGCACTTTTTTGAAGCAGCTCAGCGGGAGATGAGCGCGGCCTGGACGCCGTAGGTCTCCGCGATCTTCTCGGCGGTGCCGTCCGCGCAGGCGGCTGCAAAGAAGTCGTTGAAGGCTGCGGCAGCGTCGCTGCCCTTGCGGAAGCCGACGCCGTACTCCTCGCTGTTGAGGCCGACGGTGTAGGTGAGGTTGGCGTAGCCGCTTCCCTCGCCGACCATCGCGGCGGCCATGAGGGCGTCGATAACGGCGGCGTCGGACGTGCCTGCGGCCACCTCCATGAGAGCGTCGGACTGAGCGGAAACGGGGGTGAATTCAGCGCCGAGCGCCTCGACCTCGGCCTGTCCGGCGGAGCCGGCCTCAACGGCGAAGACAAGGCCGTCCAGGCTCTCGACGGTCTGATAATCGGCCGCCTTGTCGGCGGGGACGATAACGACCTGGGCATTGTTGCAGTAGGGCTCGGAGCACTCCATGGCGCTCGTTACCTCGTCGGTAAGGGTCATGCCGTTCCATACGCAGTCGATGGTCTTGCTGTTCAGCTCAAGGACCTTGTTGTCCCAGATGATCTCGACGAACTCGACGTTAACGCCCAGCGACTCGCCGAAGGCGCGCGCCATATCGGCGTCGAAGCCGACCCATTCGCCGTTATCATTGCGGTAATCCATGGGCGCGAAGTCGGTGATGCCGACGATGAGGGTGCCCTTTGTCTTTATGTAGTCAAGGTCGGACTCTGCGGTGTCCGGCTCGGCGGAATCGTCCGGAGCCGCGGTTCCGGCATCGGCCGCGGGGGCGGAAGCGTCGGGCGTGGGTGTGGCGGAGTCGTCATTGCTCTTTGAGCCGCAGGCGGCAAAGGCCAGCAGCATCGCGGCTGCAAGAAGCAGAGAAATAAACTTTTTCATTATAAATGTATCCTCCCGAAAAAATCTTGCCCGCCGGTCTTCGGCGGGGGTACCCCGAGGGTACTGCTATATAATAACACATCAACGAAATAAATCAACGTAAGAATTGAATTATGCTTTGAGAAATTTTGATGAATTTTTGGCTATTTTACACAAGAGCGGGAGAAAATGAGGCAAAACGGGCGGTTTTTCGGGGTAGAAGCGCGGCAATTGAGCAGAATGAACGCTCGATCATATATAAAGCGCGGCGATTTGTGCAATCCGCCGGTTGACTTTACTCATTTACAGCGGTATACTTTGTCACATTAAAAGAACGGCGCACTGAAGCGGGCCGTTTGCGAGAAAAAGGAGAAGATTTACAATGAAAAAGATACTTGCGCTGCTGCTTGCTCTTGCGATGGTTTTCGCCTTCGCGGCCTGCGGCTCCAATGATGACAACAAGGGTAACGCCGCAAACGGCGGCGATACTCAGACCACCGCCCCGACCGCTGAGGGCGGCGACGCGACGGAGGAGCCCGATAACGGCGGCGACACCGCCGCTGCGGGCGAGACTTATACCGTGGGCATCTGCCAGCTCGTTCAGCATCCCGCACTCGACGCGGCCACTCAGGGCTTCAGAGACGCTCTTACCGAAAAGCTTGGCGACGCCGTCAAGTTCGATGAACAGAACGCCTCCGGCGATTCCGCGAACTGCGTGCTTATAAGCAACGGCTTCGTTTCCAGCAATTACGACCTCATCCTGGCCAACGCCACCCCCGCGCTTCAGGCTGCCATGACCGCCACCACCGAGATACCCATCCTCGGCACCGCCGTCACGGACTACGGCACCGCGCTTGACGTTACCGACTGGACCGGCACGACCGGCATCAACGTTTCCGGCACCTCCGACCTCGCGCCGCTTGACGGCCAGGCCGAAATGCTGCACGATCTCTTCCCCGAGGCAAAGACCGTCGGTATCCTCTACTGCTCCGGTGAGCCGAACTCCCTCTATCAGGTGAACGCTATCACCCCCTATCTTGAGAGCTATGGCTACACCGTGAAGGCATACTCCTTCGCCGATACGAACGACGTATCCGTTGTTACCGCCACGGCCTGCGACGAGAACGACGTTCTCTACATCCCCACCGATAACACCGCCGCCTCCTGCACCGAGGCCATCAATAACGTTGCCGCGAACAGCAGGACCCCGATCATTGCGGGCGAGGAGGGCATCTGCGCCGGCAGCGGCGTTGCGACGCTGTCCATCAGCTACTATGACCTGGGCTACGCCACCGGCGAGATGGCATATGACATCCTTGTGAACGGCGCGGATGTTTCCACCATGCCCGTACAGTTTGCTCCCAAGTTTACGAAGGAGTACAATGCGGATATCTGCTCCGCGCTGGGCGTTACCGTTCCCGAGGATTACGTCGCGATCGGCGGCTGATATCCCGGCGGACATAAAAACCGAAAAATCAGGGTACAAAGGGGCGTTTTCTGCAACGCCCCTTGCAGTGCGTTTTTCGAGAAAGCTCTGTTTGAGGAAAACCGTGGACGCGTGAGGGTTACGTTTTCTTCGTCATCCTCAATGGATGGGCAGGGCGGTACGATGTCGTTACCTCGGTGGAAACAACGGTGGGATTGCGTCGTCGCAAAGTCCGCTCGACTCCGCTTCCGCCTTGCGGCGAAAGCTTCGCTCGTTCCCTTGCTCCTCCTTTTCGGCCGCGATCCGCTACGCTGGGTTCGCGTCCGAGACGGGGGGGGCGCCTGCGGCTCCCTATGAATGACGTGCGTAGTGGTGAGTGTGTTGCGGGGTGCGTCAGTGGACGCGCAGACCGAAGCTTCCGTCATTCAGAGGGGTGCGCCAGCACTCCGTGGAATCCCCTATGGAGGGGCAGAAACCCCAAAAGTGGACGCGTGAGGGTCACTTCCTCTGCCGTCATCCTCGCGCAGCGGGGAGCCCACATGGAGGGCGGAGCAGTGCGTTGTCCGTGGACGCGGGGGCCCAAGGTCTCCGTCATTCAGAGGCCACGCCAGTGGCCGTGGAATCCCATGCGGAGGGGTATGGCAGTGCGATGTCGTTACACCGGCGGAACCAGCGGTGGGATTCTTCGGTCGCCTGCGGCTCCCTCTGAATGACAGCATAATTTGGGTAGCCTTCGCCTGTTGACGCAGGCTCTGAATGACAGCAGAATCTGGGAGATCCTTCCGGTCGTCTCCGCTCCCTCAAAATGACATGCGGGCGTGACGGCTTTTGAGAAACCATAAAAAAATTGAAAAGGCACAAAAAATCAGCTTGGAGGAAAATTTATGAGCGGCATAGCGGCGTATTTTTCATCGCTGAATATTCTTAACCTGCCGGGCAGACTGCCGGGCGGCGTGGCGCAGGGCATAATCTGGGGGCTGATGGCGCTTGGCGTTTATATCACCTTCCGCATACTCGACATTGCCGACCTGACGGTGGACGGTTCGTTCACAACGGGCGGCGCCGTCACGGTCGTTCTGATACTGGCGGGCTGGCCCGCGTGGGCCGCACTTCTTGTGGCCATGGTCGCGGGAACGCTGGCGGGTCTCTGCACGGGGCTTCTGCATACAAAGCTCGGCATTCCGGCGATACTGGCGGGAATCCTGACCCAGTTTGCGCTGTATTCGATAAATCTGCATATAATGTCCGGTGCGTCGAACAAGGTCGTGCGCGCGGATAAATACAGCCTTGTTCTCTCCGGCGGCAACGTACTGCTCGCCATACTCATCGGCATGCTGATAGCGGCCGTCCTCATTATAATAATGTATGGCTACTTCGGAACGGAGCAGGGCAGCGCGCTGCGCGCAACGGGAAATAACCCGGCCATGAGCCGCGCGCAGGGCATAAATATTGACCGCATGAAGGTCCTCGGCCTTGCCATATCCAACGCGCTCGTTTCATTGGCGGGCGGCCTGATGTCGCAGTATCAGGGCTATGCGGATATCAATATGGGCAGAGGCGCCATAGTCATCGGTCTTGCCGCCGTAATAATCGGCGAGGTGCTCGGTGAGGCGCTGCTGAAAAAGCACCTCAATTTTATGGGACGGCTCAGCTTCGTCGTCCTCGGCGGCGTAATATATTATATCGTCGTCGTAATAGTCCTGTGGCTCAAGCTGCCGATGAACGACCTCAAGCTGTTCACCGCAGCGGTGGTCGCCGTGTTCCTGGCCGTGCCGTATCTGCGCGGGCAGGCGAAGAGCTCGTTCAAAATGGCCGGAAAGAGGGGGGCAAAGACCAATGCTGGAGATTAAACATGTTTCAAAAACCTTCAATCTCGGCACGATAAACGAGAAGAAGGCGCTCGTGGATCTGAATCTGCGCCTGGAGAAGGGTGACTTCGTCACCGTCATCGGCGGCAACGGAGCAGGTAAGTCGACCATGCTCAACGCCGTGGCCGGAGTCTGGCCCGTGGATGCGGGGCAGATCATCATCGACGGAACGGACGTTACCGGTCTGCCGGAGTATAAGCGCGCGGCGTATATCGGCCGCGTGTTTCAGGATCCCATGCTGGGGTCCGCGCCGGATATGCAGATAGTGGAAAATCTTGCGCTGGCGTATCGCCGCGGGCAGCGCCGCGGCCTGAAGTGGGGCGTTTCCAAGGCGGAGCAGAAGCTTTACAGGGAGAAGCTGCAAATTCTCGGTCT
>CAKTED010000126.1 GCA_934546725.1 uncultured Oscillospiraceae bacterium
GACGATAAGCGCGGGGCAGCTGATCTTGTCCGCGTTTATGGTGTAGTCGCGGATGACCCAGGTGTTGCTGTTGGTCTCAGGGTCCTCGCTGGCATAGTCGCCGTTGAGAGCGGTCTGCTCGGCGGCCAGCTTTCCGAGATAGTTGCTGTAATTTTCGCTTATGGAAGCGTAGTCGTCGGTGCGGGCGTAGTCGGTCTTGCCCTGCTTTTTCGCAAGCTCCTCGGCGGTCGCGCTGTCGAGGTAACGGCCTGCGCAGTAAGCGGCGAGAGTGTTGGTGTAGGCGGTGTTGCTTCTCGTGGAGATGCCCTGAGAGTTGGTGTACTCGTACCAGCTTGCGATACCGGCAACGGGTACGATGGTCTCAAGACCCGCGACGCCGGTGGTGGAAAGACCAAACTGGGTGGTACCGGCATAGGAACGACCGGTCATACCGACCTTGCCGTTGGACCAGTCGGCGGCTATCTGAATATTGGAGGTCTTGTCGGTGTAGGCCACGCGGTCGCCGTGCAGCCACTCGATAACGCACTTGAAGGCATCTATCTCAAGGTCGGAGCCGCAGGTCTCGAAGCCCTCGGAGCCTCTTGTACCGATACCGCCGCATTCGACCACGGCAAAGCCGCGAACGAGGTAGTAATCGTACCACTCAAGGTCCTCGTAGCAGTCAGACTGCTCAAAGGGATTGTAATAGAACCAGTCGGAGGAGCTTGCCTCGGCGGCCGCCTGCATGGTGGTGGCGGTTCCAACGGCTGTGCGGGCGGCGGGCTGAGAATAGAGGCTGGTCATGTCATAGCCTGCGGTGCCATAGCCCATGCCGCGGTCGGTGCAGCCGGTTATGTAGGGGCGGGCCTCGTAAACCGTGGCGGCCTTATAGTCGCCCTCGGCGGCTGCGCGGGGCAGCTGGACAACGGCCTTTACGAGGTCGAGCTTGCCGTCACCGTCGGTATCATAGTTGGTCTCAACATATACGCAGTAGCGGATTATGCTGCTGTCATCATTGGAATAGCCGGTGCTTACGGAGCCGGTGGTGTAGGGAAAAATGGGCTGCGCAAGTCCGTTTATGAACAGGGGCTCGAGCTTGTCGGCATGCAGCGCGTCGTAAAGCGGCTGCGCGTTCGCCTTCATCTCGTTAAACTCCTCGGCGGTGCAGACCGCGGTGGGGTCAAAGTCTGCCTCGTCAACGAGCGCAGCGCTCAGCGCCATTGAGTTCCAGTCTGCGGGGTAATTGCCAAGCTGGGTCTCGGCCATGCCGGACCAGCGGAGCAGAAAGCCCGCAGCGTCCTGCTGAGTGAGCGGGTCGCTGTCCGCGCCCGTTCCGGGAACCGCGATATCGTCGGCTCCGGTCACCATGGCGGCCGCGTCCGCTCTCGTGAGAGCTGATGAGCCGGTGGATGAGGACGCATCGGTTGCCATTGCGGGAGCTGCGAGCGACAGGAGCATCACGAGCGCCAGCAAAAGGCTTGAAAGCTTTTTCTTCATGTGTATACCTTCCTCCTTTGTTTTTCCTGCACATTAAATCGGTAATGCATCAGGACTGTAGAGAAGTATAGTATTCCGAAATGTAATTGTCAATAAATATACGAAAAAGCGCGATGAAAAAATGTGACTTGAAATTCAGGTGATATATGTGAAAAGTAGACAAAAGTGTAGTTAAATGTGATAATATTACGCAGATTGAATAAAACAATGTTAAGGAAACGATTGACAAAAATGTCAATAAGGAATGAAAGAATATTCATGATATTCACGACTTGACAAATGCATGAAACATGATAACATATCAGATATATAGGTTTAGCGCGCATGTCTGAAGCATCGGAGCGGTGAAAATAATGAATGGAAAAACATTTATAGATATAAACGAAAGGCTGAAAACGGACGGAGCGGCGGAGTGGAGCTTTGAGGTGAACGGGGAGCGCTACGTCCGCAGCTTTCACGGCGACGAGCGGCTTGTGCTCCTCGGAGGGGGCCACATTTCGCAGCCGCTTTGCCGCTTTGCCTCCGAGCTCGGCTTTGCCGTAACGGTGGTGGACGACAGACCCGGCTTTGCGAATTATGAACGCTTTCCCGAGGCGGCGAACGTGATATGCGCACCGTTTACGCAGGCCATAAATGAGCTTGCCGTAAACGGCAGGGATTACGTTGCCGTAATAACGCGCGGTCACCGCTGGGACGCCGACTGCCTGCGGGCGCTGCTTGGCGGAACGTTTCCGTATTATCTTGGCATGATCGGCTCAAAGCGCAGAACGGTGGAGCTTCTGAAGCTGATGGCGGCGGAGGGGTATGACGAGGAGAGCATAAAAAAGATCTGCACTCCGATAGGCGTGCAGATCGGTGCGCTCACGATACAGGAAACAGCAATATCCATCGCGGCGGAGCTTATCAAATTCAGAAGGATGGGAACGGATCGCCGCTCAAGGAGCCATATGCTCGTCAACGAGACCATCGACCACAGCCTGATGGAGTTCCTTGCATATCACGAAAAGCCGAGGGCGCTCATGACGGTCTATGCGACGAGCGGCTCAACGCCCGTCAAATCCGGCGCAATGATGGCGGTGGACTGCGAGCTTCGAAAGGCGGGAAGCATCGGCGGCGGCTGCGGCGAGGCGGAGGTAATAAACGCCGCGCTCGGAGTCCTGCGAAACGGAAGGGAAAAATGCGTTACGGTGGATATGAGCAACGATATCGCCGAGGAAGAGGGGATGGTCTGCGGAGGAAAAATGGAGGTCTTCATCTGCCCGGTGATATGATGTCTTCGGCAGAGAAAATGTTCCATGGATAGCAGTCCGGCGGCTCGTGGGAAAATTCCATTTCCCCGCCGCTGACGGGATGGGTAAAGCCGAGTCGCCAGGACCAGAGGGCGATGGGGCAGTCGTCCGGATATCGGCTGTATTTCCTGTCGCCGACGAGCGGCAGCGCACGGGATGAAAACTGCGCGCGTATCTGATGCGTTCGACCGGTGTGCAGCCGTATCCTTACAAGTGACATGCCTGAAGCGGACGCCATCAGCTCGTAATCGAGCACGGCCTCCTGAACGCCTTTGCCCGGCGACTTTACAACGTGAGTTTTTCGCTCGGCGGGGTCGCGCTGAAGAAGATCGCGGAACGTACCGGCGGGCTCACGTGGGCGCCAGTGAATAACGGCAAGATATTCCTTGCCGAAGCTGCGCTCGCGCAGCTGTCGGGAAAGCGCCGAGGCGCAGTCGGAGCTGAGGGCGAAGAGCATGAGCCCGCTTACAACTCTGTCAAGTCTGTGAACGGTGAAAACACCGTCCGTTCCAAGCTCTGCGCGCAGAAGCTCCGGCATTCCTCCCGGCTCGTCCGTGGAGAGCACTCCGGCGGGCTTTATGCACACGGCAATGTATTCGTCACGATATAATATCTCCATTTTGGACCTCCAGGGCGCGGAATACGCTCATAATATCATATTTGCGGAAAAAATAACAGACCCGCTGCCACAGGTTCTTGACATATTATAGCTGCGTTATTATAATGTGAACGCGGAATGAAGGGGCCGGGAGAGCTTTTTGCGGTAACGCGGGAACGCCGAAGGGGCAACACTCTCAGGCAAAAGGACCGGCTTTGGACCGCGCTCTGGAAAGCATATGCGCCGAAGAAGCAATCTCGGACAGGAAGCGGGAGAATCTTTCAGGTAAAGGGACAGAGTTTATCTCCGAAGGGGATACTCTGTATTTTTTTTGTGCTGGGGGAGCTTTGAATGGATATTTTTATTCTCATCTTTGAAATTATCGGAACGGTATCATTTGCCGTTTCGGGCGCGATGACGGGGCTGAGAAAGAACATGGACATTTTCGGCGTGTGCATCCTTGGACTTACGACGGCTGTCGGCGGAGGCATCGTGCGCGACCTTATTCTTGGCATAACGCCGCCGGCAACGTTTCTTGACCCCATGTATGCGGCCATAGCGATCGGCTCCTCGGTCATAATATTCATCCCGGCGATCCGGCATCTTTTCATGGCGAATCATCGCCTTTATGACATTGTAATGCTCGTTACGGACGCGGCGGGGCTTGGCATATTCACGGTTTACGGCGCGGGAGCCGCGATAGACGCGGGCTTCCTTGAAAACCGCTTTCTCGTGGTTTTCGTCGCGGTGGTCACCGGAGTGGGCGGCGGCGTCATGCGCGATATCTTCGCGGGAGACAGGCCGTATATTTTCATAAAGCACGTCTACGCCTGCGCCGCAATTGCGGGAGCAATACTCTGCACGCTCCTGTGGAATATCGCGGGGCGGAACATAAGCATGATAGCGGGCTTTGCGCTCATAACGGTCCTCCGGCTCTGCGCGGCCTATTTTCACTGGAGCCTGCCGAAGGCGAGAGAATTCAATATCGAATAAATAATCCCGGCTGCTTCAGGCAAATGAGGCAACCGGGTTTTTACTGCTTCTTTCTTTTGCGGTTTGCTATCGGGTTTGCAAGCGCCGCCTCGCGGAGACCGGTGTCCTCAACGTGGGTGTATATCTGCGTTGTATTGAGGCTCTCGTGACCGAGAACGTCCTGAAGAGTGCGAACGTCAACTCCGTTCTGGAGCATGAGCGTCGCGGCGGTGTGCCGCAGCTTGTGAGTTGTGATATGCGTCGTATCTATCCCTGCGGCGAGCAGATTTTTTTCCACCATTTTCTGAACGCCGCGAACGCTGATGCGGCAGAGATTACGGCTTATAAACAGCGCGTTTTTGTCGCTATCGGCCAGGTTTTCACTGTCCCGAACGGCGAGGTAGTCGTCTATGGCGTCCTTCACCTCCGGGGTTATAAAAATGACGCGATCCTTGTTGCCCTTGCCGTGGACGCGTATGGAATCGTCCGAAACGTCCTCAAGATTCATCCCGACAAGCTCGGATACACGCAGGCCGCAGCTCATGAAGAGGAGCAGAATGCAGTAATCGCGCAGCTCGAACGGCCCACGCACGGAGTCGAGCAGGCGCTCGCATTCATCCTCGTGAAGGAAATGCGGCAGAGATTTTTTGAGCTTCGGGTTATCCATGGCTTCAGCCGGATTGCGGTCCGTCAGACGCGCCGTTTTGCACAGATAGGCGTAAAAGGAACGGATGGAGGCAAGCTTGCGCGCGCGGCTGACGGCAGTGAGTCCGGAGTTGGTTTCGTCGCGCGTCTTGAGCTTGCCTATGCCGCTGCGTTTGTTTGAAAGAAAGGCGAGAAAATCCAGAATATCGGACGCGCTGACTGAGCTTATAAGCGCCAGGTCAACGTCCAGTATGTCGATTTCGTCAAAATCCGTGTCCTCGGGCACAAGGCCGCGCGAGAGCTTTATATAGCGGAAAAACATCCGCAGGTCGAGATAATAGCTCTGAACCGTGCGCGGAGAGTGATTCAGTATGTTCTGATGGTAGGAAAGAAAGTCCTTTATGATACGC
>CAKTED010000127.1 GCA_934546725.1 uncultured Oscillospiraceae bacterium
TCACCGCGGGGCGCTGACCGGCAAGGAAGAGGTCGCTTTCAAGGAATATCTGCCCGTCAGTGATGGATATCACGTTCGTGGGGATATAGGCCGAAACGTCGCCCGCCTGGGTCTCGATTATCGGCAGAGCGGTCATGCTGCCGCCGCCCCTCGCGTCGCTCAGCTTAGCCGCGCGCTCAAGGAGCCTCGAATGCAGGTAAAACACGTCGCCGGGGTACGCCTCGCGTCCCGGCGAGCGGCCAAGCAGCAGGCTCAGCGCTCTGTACGCCACGGCGTGCTTAGAAAGATCGTCATAAACTATGAGCACATCTCTGCCGCTGTTCATGAAATACTCCGCCATGGCGCAGCCGGAATACGGGGCAATGTACTGAAGCGGCGCGGAATCGCTCGCCGTTGCGCAAACGACGATGCTGTACTCCAGCGCGCCGTACCTCCGCAGCGTTTCAACAACGCGGGCAACGGAGCTCGCCTTCTGCCCCACGGCGACATAAACGCAGATAACGTCCTTCCCCTTCTGGTTCAGGATGGTGTCCACTGCCATGGCGGTCTTGCCGGTCTGGCGGTCGCCGATTATAAGCTCACGCTGGCCGCGCCCGATGGGGAACATGGAGTCTATGGCAAGCATGCCCGTCTCCATCGGCTGGCAGACCGACTGCCGGTCCACGATTCCGGGTGCCTCGGCCTCTATCCAGTTATAGCCGTCCGCCCTGATGTCGCCAAGGCCGTCTATCGGCGCGCCAAGAGGGTCCACTACCCTGCCGAGGAAGCCCTCGCCGACCGGTACTCCGGCCATTCTGCCCGTTCTCACGGCGCGGCAGCCCTCCTCGATATCGCTGTCAGAGCCGAAGAGGATACACCCGACCTCGTCCCGGCGGATATCCTGCACCATGCCCTTAACACCGGTGTCAAAGAGGATTATCTCTCCGTAGGCCGCGTGCTCAAGGCCGCTTACGGCAGCAATACCGTCGCCCGCGGCCTTCACCCTGCCTGTTTCCTGTTTTTTTGCCTGAAGCTCAAATTCTGCGATGCCGGCTTTGAGCAGGCTTATTATGCTCATATCGCCGCGCTTATTCTTCACGGCGCTGTTTATGCTGTCCTCCAGCTGCTTCAGCCTGCCCTCGGCACTCCAGTCGAAAACCTCGTTTTCCACCTGGAGGCGAAAGCCGCTCACAAGGCTCTCGTCCCGTTCAAGGCTGAGCGCTATATCGTCGCTGCCGCAGCGCTTTGCGATGAAGGAATGTATTCCCTCCAGCTGCTCGCAGCTCGGTGCCGTCACATAGGTGAGGCACGCCTCGATGTGCCGCGCCGTCCGCTTCTCCCGGTTCAGGCATTCCGCCAAAATATCGCCCAGCTCTCCGCCGCTTCCCTCTTCGCAGAGGCGCAGCACGAATCCGCGCAGGCTCTCCGGAAAAAGCCTGGCCGCGGCCGCGCACCTTTCAGGCGAAGCAAGGCTCTCGAGAACTCCCGGCACCTGCCGCGTCAGCTCAAGGCCTCCGGCGAGCGTATCATGCGGCAGTCTGAGCGCCTGAAGCTGCCGGACATATCCGGCCACCTTATCAGTCATTCTTCTCTCCCGCCTTTGTCAGGAATTCGTCGTATATTCCGCCGTCCGTGCCGCTCTGAGACATGGCTATCTTCGCGGCCGCGTTCACGACCATCTGTGCCACCTCTGTCTGCGCCTGCTCCATGAGCTCGTCGCGGCTGCGCTCACCCTCGGCCTTTGCGGATTTTATGATACCCTCGGCCTTCGTCTGAGCGTCGCTCACTATTTTTTCGTACTCTCCCTCGGCCTTTTCCCTGGCCTCCTGAAGAATGTTCTTTCTCTCATCATCAATGCCGTCAAGCTGAGCCTTATGCTCCGCCTCAAGCTCCGCGGCGGCCTTTCTGGCCTGCTCGGCGTCGCTCAGCGACTGATCCACCAGCTTCTGCCTTTCGTCAAGTATCTTATGTACAGGCTTGAAGAGGAAAATTCGCATGGCAACGGCAAGCACGATCAGGTTTATGATTGTGAAGAGAAGGTTTATATCCATTCTGAGCATTGTTTTCCGCCTGCCTTTCACAAAGAGCTCACGCGAGCGTAAGGATCATTACCAGCGCTATGACAAAGCCGTAAACAGCCGTGGCCTCCGCGAGCGCGCCGCCCAGGATGAGCAGCGTCATGATCTTGCTGCTGGCCTCCGGCTGCCTTGCAACGGCCTCGGCCGCGCCCTTTGTTGCTATGCCTATACCAAGTCCGGCTCCCACGCCGGTGAAAACGGCTATTGCCGCGCCTATTGCCAGAAGAGACATTTTTCAAGCACTCCTTATTTTATCCGAATTTTTTACTCAATTGCTTCCTTAATATACATACTTGTGAGGAACACAAATACATACGCCTGAAGAATACCGTCAAAGAAATCAAAATACAGGCTCAGTACCGATGGCACTATCGCCGGGACAACGAACTTGATGAGCTCCATGATGATAAAGGCTCCGAGAACATTGCCGAAAAGACGCATGCACAGGCTCAGCGGCCGCGTAACAAGGTCAAGGATATTGAACGGCGTGACGATGGCAAGCGGCTTTGTAAAGCCCTTCAGCCAACCGCCGACCTTTTTTTCGCGGATAGCCGCGACCTGGACGAGTATTATGCTCATCACCGCCAGGGCAATGGTCACGTTCAGATCCTTCGTCGGCGGCTTGAAGCCGAATATTCCGATTATGTTTGAAAGGCCGATATAGAGCAGGACCGTGATAAGGTAGCCCACATAGGGTCTGCCCTTCTCCCCGATCATTCCGCCGACGATGCTTTCAAGCTTGAGGACAATGAACTCTATCGCCGCCTGCCGTTTTGATATGTTGCTCACCCGAAGCCCCCGCGTCATGATAATGGAGAGAACGATGAGTATTGCCATAACTATCCATGTTACGACAACGCCCTCGTCAACGCCGATGCCGCCAACGGTGAACACGGTGTTAACGTTCATCTGCTCCACTATCTCAGAGGCAAGCTTACTCATATTTTCTGGCACCTCCCTGTCTTTCTTTCGCGGCGGAGCTGACCGCCGCATTGATAAACGCATACTTTTATTTTGGCGTTGATATTGTAGCACAAAACGCGTCTTTTGTCCCGCTTAAGACGCAATTATCTTTCACAAATATGCGCTCTTTGCGTCAGATTTTTTTGTGCCGCCTGCCGCAATATGGAAAAACGGACTGCTCTGTTTTCAAGCAGTCCGTTTCTATCATCTTTACAGTATTTTCGCCAGGAAGTCCTTCAGGCGGGGATCCTGCGGGTGGTCAAAAAGCTCCGCCGGAGTATTCTGCTCCTTTATGGTTCCCGAGTCCATGAAAACAACTCTCGACGCCACCTCGCGGGCAAAGCCCATCTCGTGGGTAACAACGACCATCGTCATCCCCTCGCGCGCAAGGTCGCGCATGAGGTCCAGCACCTCTCCTACCATTTCCGGATCGAGCGCTGAGGTCGGCTCGTCAAAAAGCATTACCTCGGGGTTCATTGCCAGTGCGCGAACGATGGCTATCCTCTGCTTCTGCCCTCCGGAGAGCATTGCGGGGTACTCATTTGCCTTATCCGGCAGGCCGATGCGCTCGAGCAGCTTCATGGCCGTCGCCTGCGCCTCGGCCTTACTCTGCAGCTTCAGGTGAACAGGCGCCATCATGATGTTCTGGATCACCGTCTTATGCGGAAAAAGGTTGAAGTGCTGAAAAACCATACCCATGCGGCGGCGGTGAAGATTAATGTTCACCTTTTTGTCCGCCAGATTAACTCCGTCAAAGAATATGCTGCCGGAGGTCGGCGCTTCGAGCAGATTGAGGCTGCGCAGAAGCGTGGACTTTCCCGAGCCGGAGGGGCCGATGATGGAAACGACCTCGCCGCGCGCGATATCGATATTGCAATCGTTCAGCGCAACGACTGCGCCGCCGTTATACTTTTTTGTAAGGTGCCGCACGCTTATGAGCGCTTCATCTCTGCTTGTCGCCACGGCGCATTCTCCTTTCTATCGCTTCTATTGCCTTGCTGGCGGGGAAGTTGATGCCAAAGTAGATAATTGCCGCCACAACGTATGGCGCAAGCGTTATGTACGTCGTTCCGGCAACGGTCTTTGCGCCCCACATGAGCTCCTGCATGCCGAGCGTCATGCAGATGGAGGACTCCTTTACCATGGTTATTATCTCGTTTGCAAGCGCGGGGAGGATGTTCTTTATCGCCTGCGGCAGAACAACGAGCCGCATGGACATTGACCCGGTAAGGCCAAGGCTGCGCGCGGCCTCCGTCTGCCCCACGTCAACGGCAAGGATACCCGCGCGGAAGATCTCGGCAACATAGGCCGCGCTGTTGAGCGCCAGTGCTACAACGCCGGGAATGAAGCGCGCGATATCGATAAAGCCGAGTATTGTGTGCGACGGTATTTTTATAACGCCGAAGAGCCCGAAATATATCAGAAAAAGCTGGACCAGCAGCGGCGTTGAGCGAAAGATCGCTATGTACGCGCCGGATACCGCCCTTACGATACGGCTTTTGCTCAGGCGCATCAGCGCCAGCAGCAGCGCGGGTATGACCGCCAGCGCAACGGCAATGACGGACAGCAGCAGCGTGTATTCCACGCCCTGGATAAAGAAAGACCCGTACTTGGGCAGGAACGAAAAATTAAAGAAATTCGCCGGCGACATATTTTTAAACAGGCTGCTCCAGCTCATAGTTCAATTCCTTTCTGTTGCGTAATGTACCATCTCAGAAAAGCGCAACCGTGCAAGACCGTAAAAGCGGTCCTGCACGGTGCTTTTTCAGTTTTTGATGGTTCAGCCCTCGACGCTCTGATCGGCCAGGGTGTTCGCCTGCTCGATCCAGCCCTCCATGGTACCGTCGCCCGTAGCGGCGGCGATGGTGGCGTTGATGCTCTCAAGCAGTCCGGAGGGGTCGCCCTTCTGAACGGCTACGCAGTAGGGATAAGCGTCGCCGAGAGAAACGTCGGAAACAACGAGGTCGGAGTTGGATGCGGCATACTGCATCGCAAC
The DNA here is from genome assembly GCA_934546725.1 of uncultured Oscillospiraceae bacterium. GTDB lineage: Bacteria > Bacillota > Clostridia > Oscillospirales > Oscillospiraceae > RGIG6375. The sequence continues at coordinate 5,017 of CAKTED010000127.1, forward strand.
GGCGCCGTCAAGTACGATGGCGTCGCACTTGTCATAAACAAGCTCGTTCACGAGGTCCGTAACGGTGGTGAGCGCAACAAGGTTTGCGCCGGTCATCTGCTCGTTAACGATGTCGGCCTTGGTGGTGCCGGTCTGAGCTCCGACGGATTTGCCGGAGAAATCCTCAAGGCTGGTGTAATTCGCGGCATTCTCGGCCTTCACAAGGATCATCGGGGGATAGTCGGTGTAATAGGGATCGGAGAAATCGGCCGCGACGCGGCGCTCCTCGGTGTCCTCAACGGCTGCGATAACGATATCGGCGTCGCCCTTCTGAAGCGCGGCCATGAGGCTGTCGAAGCTCATGTTCAGGACCTGAAGCTCCTTGCCCATAT
>CAKTED010000128.1 GCA_934546725.1 uncultured Oscillospiraceae bacterium
TCGGCGATTCGCGCACCGTGGACGTGCATATAAAGCGCCTGCGCGAAAAGCTTGACGGCGTGAGCGATAAGTGGACGCTTAAGACCGTCTGGGGCGTCGGGTACAAATTCGAGACGAGCGAAAAATGAAGAGAAAAAGCCTTTTTCTCAAAAATTATCTTGCTACCTCGCTTATTGTCCTGATAAGCTTTGCTGTATTCACGCTCGTCTTTTCGGGAATGAGCTACAGCTATGTCCTTTCGGACAAGCGCGACACGATAGAGACCGTGGCCGCCGTGGTTTCCAATACCTCGGCTGCCAAGAGCGTTGAGACGGAGCTTGACGACTGGGACCTGCGCATGACAATATCTACCATTGCGGAGGCGTCGGGGACGCATATTTCGATTTGCGATGCGCGAGGGTATGTTCAGGCCTGCTCGGATATAGACGTTTTCTGCCCGCATATCGGCAGCAGCGTGCCGCAGCAGACGCTTGAGCGCCTGTCTTCAGGCAGCGGCAAATGCTCGCTCACCGATCTCGGGGGCTTCTATGACGGGCAGAGATATACCGCCTGCGAAACAATAAGCGACCCGTATACGGAGGCCGTGGTCGGATATGCGCTCGTTTCGGCGGACGCGCAGAGCATAACCTCCATATGGCACGGCTTTTTCTGGATATTTGCCATAATCGCCATAGTCATCCTCACAGTCGTCCTGATCGTATCCTGGTTTACGATAGGCAGGCAGGTGGCGCCGCTCAGAGCAATGGCGAACGCTGCCCGCGCCTTCGGAAAGGGAGATATGACCGTGCGCGTGAGCGGGTATGACAGGGGCGACGAGATAGGCGAGCTGGGCGACGCATTCAACCAGATGGCGGAGTCGCTCGAAAGCTCTGAAAAGCGCAGGAAGGAGTTTATCGCGAACGTTTCCCATGAGCTGAAAACTCCCATGACGACCATAGCGGGATATGCCGACGGCATGCTCGACGGCACCATTCCCTGGGAAAAGCGTGAGCGCTACCTTACGATCATATCCGACGAAACGCGCCGTCTTTCAAGGCTCGTGCGCAAAATGCTGGATATTTCAAAATTTCAGAGCGATTCCGAAGAAAAACTGAAGAACAGTCGCTGCGACCTCTGCGAGACCGTCAGAATGGCGCTGCTTGGCCTTGAGGGACGCATAAGCGCGAAGAAGCTTGAGGTCGACGCGCAGATACCGGATGAGGAGATAGTCGTTTGCGGCGAGCAGGATCCGATCACGCAGATAACATATAATATCCTCGATAACGCCGTAAAGTTTGCCTATCCCGAATCGACGATAACCGTGAGGATATGGAAAAGCGATGTGAAGGCCTTTGTCGCAATAAAAAATGCCGGAGATACCATAAGCCCCGATGAGCTGCCGTATATATTCGACAGGTTCCATAAATCAGACAAGTCGCGCAGTATGGATAAGGAGGGCGTGGGCCTCGGCCTTTATATCGTTAAGAGCATCATAAACAGCTATGGCGAGAGAATACGCGTTACGAGCGAGAATAACGAGACGGAGTTCACGTTTTCGATGACCGTAGCCCCGGCAGAGGAGTAATCGAAAAAGGAGGGAAGGCAGCATGCAGGACGATTTTGAAAGAGAAGAGCAGGATCCGAGAAGGTATTATTCCGACTCGGCCTATACATCACCGGCGCAGAGCGAGGGAAAAAAGCCTGAGGAGAAGCGCAGGGAGGGCAAAAAGCGCACTGTTGCTGCTGCCATAGCCCTTGTTATCACCGTATCCTGCGCCGCCGCGGCGGTGTACGTCGCCGCGAATTACCGCATCGTCATGGAAAACGACGGCGGCATTGAGCTGCATTTTTACAGGAAGGATCATGTGGACATTGACCTGGACGGGGTGCATGCAGACAGCAGCGGGGCGGAGGAGAACGGCGGAGACGAAACGCGTCCGCAGCCGACGGAGGCTCCCACAAAATGGAACGGCGCTACGCTGAACATCAGAAAAAGCGGCGGAGAGGAAAGCAGTCTCTCAACCGCACAGATATATAACAGCTGCGCGGCTTATGTGGCCTCCGTTACCGGGGCGGATAAGGACGGCAGCAGTACGGGAAGCGGCGTTATCATGAGCGACGACGGGTATATCATAACCGCCTGCCGCATCGTGGACGGCGCGGAGACCGTCGGCGTAACGCTGCATGACGGCAGCTCATATGACGCGCAGCTCGTTGGAGAGGATACGGCGAGCGGCCTGGCGGTCATAAAAATAGACGCGTCTCACCTGAAGGCGGCGGAGTTTTGCGATGACGCGGCGCTGACGGTCGGGCAGAGAGTTACGTCCATAGCAAACCCCTTTGCCGGCAGCTTTTCTCTCATAGAGGGAATAATTTCCTCCGGCGTGAATAAGATCAGAAACGGGGGCTTTATGCTTTCAGCCTTTCAGACGAGCGCGCAATGCGGCTCCGGAAGCGCCGGGAGCCCTGTTATAAACGAATACGGGCAGATAGTCGGAATTATAAATATGTCCGTGGGCGAGCAGTACGGGCTTGAGAACCTGGCCTTTGCCCTGCCGGTGAGCATGGTAAAGCCGATAGTTGAGGAGCTGCTTGCGAAGGGCTACGTTTCGGGTCGGCCCGCACTTGGCATGAAGCTGGTGGATATTCCGCTGTCAGCCTCGGCGTATTACGGCATGCCGCGCGGCGTATTTGTGGACAGCGTTTATGAAAATACGAATGCGTATGAAAAGGGCATAACTCACGGAGACATTATCGTTTCCGCAAACGGCGAAAAAATAAGCTCGCTTGAGGAGCTGAACGTTATAAAAAATGCCCTTGCCGTCGGCGATACCATCGAGCTGGGGATATACCGGTCACGAAATGTTTATACGGTGCGGATCGTGCTGGCGGACCTTGCGGACATAAACGATCAGACGGCGACAGGCTGAAAAATTTACCACGAAGACACCAGAGCTTCGTGGTAAATTTTTCATTACCGCGGGTGCACGACGATATGTTGAATTGCGGACGAGACTGTGCTATACTGTGCCTTAACATACAGGGAGGCATGTATATGTCAATAGAAAGAGTTAAAAAATATTTGGCCGGCTTTGGTGCGGAGAAAAGAATACTGGAGCTGGGTGAGTCGAGCGCAACGGTCGAGCTTGCGGCGCAGGCAATAGGCTGCGTACCGGAGAGGATCGCAAAATCTCTTACCTTTCGCGTTGGAGAAGTGCCTGTAATGATCGTTGCTGCGGGCGATTGCAAGGTGGACAATGCAAAGTATAAGGCAAGGTTCGGCACAAAGGCGAAAATGCTCTCGCCAGCTGAGGTCGAGGAGCTGACAGGCCATTCCGTCGGCGGAGTTTGTCCGTTTGGCATAAACGACGGCGTGGAGATTTATCTTGATGAATCTCTGAAGCGTTTCGAGACCGTGTTTCCAGCCTGCGGCAGCTCAAACAGCGCCATTGAGTTGAGCCCTGAGGAGCTTGAGCGTTTTTCAGGAGGCTGCGAATGGGTGGACGTCTGCAAGGGCCGGGAGAAGGAATGAAGACCGTGTCCTGAACGGACAGTGAGAAACGGAGGAGCAAAACGAAAAGGAAAAGATTTACCTCTGCGGCGGCCCTGGGTCTTGCGCTGTCGCTGCTGCTCGGGCAGGGCGCGCAGGCGCTTGGAACGCCGGTGTATGACAGCAGCACGCCGATAGGCGTCGGAACGTCGCTCAATGAATACGTTTATACATATTCCGGCAGGCAGGACGAGCACTATATGGAGTATACGCCCAACGGCAGCGTAACGCCGGTGGTGGTATACGGCTCAAAGGTCTGCAACTACGGAAAGTTCGATTCCATGGCGGCTCTGCTGCAAAATAAGGGTTGGAACGTGATCGGCGGCACGAACGGCGATTATTACGTCATGGCCAGCTGCCAGCCGGTAGGCGTGCTCATAGCCGATGGAGAGATCAAAAGCTCTGACGGCGGCTTCTGGGGCGTTGGCTTCAGGGCCGACGGCACGGCGGTAATGAGCAGGCCGGAGATAAAGGCCTCGATCACTCTTGCGGGCAGAAGCTATCGGGTATACGGCATTAACAAGGCCATTACGGCCGAGGATTTTTATCTGTATACCGATGATTATGCGGCCACTACGAAGAACAGCAAGCCGACTGTAAACGTCGTTCTCTCATACCCGGAGGATTATTCGCTGAGGATTGGCAGCGAGGCGGAGCTGACGGTTGAGGAGGTTTTTGAAAGCAGCGGCGAAGCGTATCTGCGCGAGGGGAAGCTGATGCTGTCCCTTACGCAGGACAGCTCAAGCTGGCGAATGGAGGGCGTTACGGCGCTTAAGCCGGGCGATACGGTAAAGCTTACGGTGAGCGGGAGTGAGGAGTGGCAGGACGTTGAATACGCCGTCGGCTCAATGTACAGGCTCATCAGCGCGGGCGAGCTGCAGAGTGGAATATCCGATAATCAGCGCGCGCCTCGCACGGCTGTCGGAATAAAGGCCGATGGCAGCGTTATATTTTACACCGTGGACGGGAGGCAGTCGGGTTACAGCGCCGGTCTTGCGATAGAAGAGGTATCGGAGCGACTTCTTGAGCTTGGCTGCGTCGAGGCCTGCCTGCTTGACGGCGGCGGCTCGACGAACCTGCATGCGCAGTATGTGGGGGACAGCACGGCCTCGCAGATAAACAGACCCTCCGGCGGCAATGAGCGCTCGGTAACGAACTACATCATGCTCGCGGCAAAGGCCGCGGGCAGCGGCGAGCATGTTCTGACGGCGGTTTATCCTACGGATCCCGTCATCCTTGCGGGCGCTTCGACGACGTTTTCCGTAAAAGGCGCCGACGAAACGTCGCGGCCCGTTACCGTTGGCGGCGATGTGACGTGGTCCGCCGCAAGCGGGACGATAGACGCGGACGGAAGGTATACGGCTCCGGGCTCAGCAGGGACGGATACCGTCACGGCGGCTGTGAACGGAACGTCGGATACGGCGAAGATCAGGGTCATCGAAACGCCGGGAAGCATATCGCTCAGTAAGAGCGGGTCCGACAGCGCCATAAGCATGCTTTCACTTTATACCGGCGAGAGCATACAGCTGACGGCATCGGCGAAGTATGATACGATCCCTGTCCTGAGCGATGCTGGAGCCTATAAATGGTCCGTGAGCGGAACGGGCTCCATCGATCAGAACGGAGTCTTTACAGCGGGAGAGAGCAGCGGCAGCGGAAAAATAATCGTTTCAGCGGGGGCCTGCTCGACGGAGATAAGCGTTAACGTAAAGGTCAGAAACGCCGCGATAGACGATTTTGAAGACCTGAATCCGGGTGACCCGAAGCTTTCGCAGAACGCGGTGAAGGACTATGTCCGCTTCGGCGATAAAAGCCTGCGGTTTGACTATGACTGCACCGCAGGGG
>CAKTED010000129.1 GCA_934546725.1 uncultured Oscillospiraceae bacterium
CAATAACTTACCCATGAGACCTCTCCACTGGCTTTCTCCCATTGAGTTCGTTGTTCAATATGTTTGACAATCCTACAATAATTCAAATTTTGCGGTTTTAAAGAATTTGAACCTGGGCATGACAGGGACGGCTTATTTCAGATAGACCCTGAACCTGTTCCAGCCGAGGGAGAAGATGAGGACTCCGAGGATTATCGGAACTGTGGCCGTGAAATACATTGTTGCATAGCTGCCGCTGATATCGACTACGAAGCCGCCGAGGACGGGGCCGAGGAAATAGCCGAGGTCGAGACCAAAATAATTTGTATTGCTTGCAACACCGCGGCGCATTGGCTCTACACAGCTTACGCAAAGCGTCTGGATCGACGGCTGGACCGCGCCGTAACCGATGGCGGCGAGGATCGCGCCGATAAAGGTCACCCAGAGACTGTGGCTTGCGCCGACGACTATAAAGGATATTATGAAGCACAGCGACGCGGGGTAAAATATTTTGACTATTCCGTATCTGTCAAGAAGCTTGCCGCAGAGCGGTCGCGCGGCGAGCAGCACAATGGCGTACACGGTGAAGAAATAGCCGATATTGCCTATCCCGCGCTCCTGGGCGAAAAGCTTCATATATGACGTATAAAGTATGCTTGCCATGGAGAACAGCAGCATCAGAACGGCGGGGAAGATGGATTCTGTCGCAACGATGTTTTTGTACCATTTTCCAAGCCGGGCAAGCTCCTCTTTCGATTCGCGCTTATACGGCATGAGCGCGCAGGGGAGTATGGATATCAGCATGCAGAAGGCCGAAACGAGAAAAACGATCTTATAGCCTGCCGTACCGCCAAAGACCGCGTTGCCCCAGTCGCATACACTCATGCCGATGGTGGGGCCTATCGCCGTGGCAATGGCGCCGCCGACCCCGAAAAAGCCAAGCCCGGAGCCCATTTTTTCCTTCGGCAGAAAATCAGCCGCGAGAACGAGATTGAGAGAGCCGATAAACGCAAACTGTATGCCATGCAGTATTCTTGCCACGATGAACATGCCTGTCCCGCGGCTCAGAGCATACACGACGTTGACGATAACGCCCATGCCGTATGAAAAATACATTATGTATTTCTTGTTGAGCTTCGTGATGGCCGGGCCGGAAAACGGCCGCGCAGCGAACGAAATGCCGAAGTACAGCCCTGTGATAATGCCTGCCATGACCGTGCCGGCGCCAAGTATGCCCGCATATTCGGATATGAGCGTATTCAGAAAGTTTTGAGAAAAGCACAGCAGCGCATTGGCTATAAAGGCGCATATGTACCCTCGATTCCACATTGTCTTATATTGCGTTTCCGTAAGCGACCTCTCCATCCATTACTTTTATGTTGATATTTATTATGATATCATGCAATTGAACGCGCGTCAAGCGCTTAATTGTTGCATTTTACATGCAAAATGTATGTGCAGCGAAAATTTTCATCATTATATATACCTGAGCCTGTTGTCCGCGAAGGGGCGGCGTGGTATAATTCCCAACGCGAATCTGGAGATCATGCCTCGGGAGGTCTAGCAATTATCATGAAAACGGAACGGAAACGGAGCGGCGCTGCCGCTTCAAAAGAAATGGATATGCTTCATGGCGGGCTGGCGGGAAAGCTTATACTGTTTTCCATACCGCTTGCGCTGAGCAGTATTCTGTAGCAGCTTTTCAATTCGGCGGACGTTGCCGTCGTCGGAAGATTTGCCGGAGACAACGCGCTTGCGGCGGTAGGCGGCTGCGTTGCGCTGGTGGGCATATTCGTTAACCTGACGGTCGGCCTTTCCGTTGGACCAAACGCGGTTCTGGCGCTGCTTATAGGAAAAAACGAGCGCGAGAAAATAGGGCGCACGCTTCACACCGTGCTTACTTTCGGCATACTGCTCGGCCTGGTCCTTATGGTCGCGGGCTGGCTTGCGGCGAAGCCGGTGCTTACGCTCTCGGGCACGCCGGACAGCGTTTTGAGCGAAGCCCTGCTGTACATACGCATTTATTTTATAAGCCTGCCGTTTATGATGATATACAATTTCGGCTCGGCGATCCTCAGAAGCTATGGGGACAGCCGCAGGCCGATGCTGTATCTGCTCACATCCGGGATCGTAAATGTCATTCTCAATCTTGCGCTCGTTATCGGAGCGGGACTTGGGGTTTCCGGTGTGGCGATAGCCACCGTCATATCAAACATTATCAGCGCGGCAATGGTGCTGCTGAACCTCGGGCGCAGGGATGACGAGTTTGCTTTCCGCTTTCGCAGCGTGCGCATCGAAAAGGAGCCGCTGCTGAGCGTTCTCAAAACGGGTATACCCGCCGGGATCCAGGGCGCGATATTTTCCGTGTCCAACGTTTTCATACAGAGCGGGATAAATTCCTTCGGTGAATACGCCATCGCGGGCTCGTCACTGGCGCTGAATTTTGAATATTTTACCTATGATATTGCAAGCGCCTTTGCGCAGGCGGCCGTGACGTTTACAAGCCAGAACTACGGTGCGGGAAATCTTGTCCGCTGCAGAAAAATATTCCGGCTTTCAATGCTCTTCGGCATCGTCTTTACGGAGATACTCAGCGCCATATTTATTAATATGGGGAAAATTCTTCGTAAGCATTTATACAACGAGCGGGATGGCGGCGACGTATGCGCTGATACGAATGTATCATGTATGCTCGCTTGAAGGGATCACGGCGACCTATGAGGTTGAAAGCGCGGCTCTGCGAGGCATGGGAAAATCCGCTGAACCGGCCGTTTTTACGATTTTGGGAACGGTCGTGTTCCGCCTCATATGGATGGCCACGATATTCAGAAAATATCATAACTACGAAATGCTGATGAACGTATATGTCGCCTCGTGGATATTTACCGGCGCGGCTCTGCTCGTGGTATATCTGCGCCATATGCGCAGGCTGGAAAAGGAGCGCGGAGCACAGTCGGCGGAGGTATGAGGAAGCGGCCTGTTGCCATCGCGGCGTAATTATGGTATAGTTCACACATTGAGAAACCTGCGGCGGCTCCGTAAAGTGCCTGGCCGCACGGAAATATATGGAGGCGGAACGGATGGAATGGCTTGAGGTGAGCATTGAGGCCTACGACGGCACAGAGGTGCTTTCGGAGCTTCTCGAGGATATGGGTGTTTCCGGACTTGTTATCGAGGACGGAGAGGATTTTGAACGGTTCATGGACGAAAATCGCCAGTATTGGGATTATGTTGACGAGGAACTGGCAAACCGCATGCACGGTCTCAGTCTCATAAAGTTTTACCTTTCTGCGGACGATGAGGGAGCGGAGAGATATTCCGAGCTGGAGGAGGCGCTTACACCGCTTGGCTATGTGCCCTCCGTAAGGCGCGTAAACGATGAGGACTGGGAGAATAACTGGAAGCAGTATTATAAGCCGATAAAGGTCGGTGAGAGGCTTCTTATCGTCCCTGAATGGGAGGAAGCGCCCGAGGCGGACGGCAGGAGCGTATTGCGGCTCAATCCAGGGCTTATTTTCGGCACGGGCTCGCATCCCACGACCCGCATGTGCCTTGAACGGCTTGAAAAGCTCGCGCCGCAGGCTGATTGCGTGCTTGACCTTGGCTGCGGAAGCGGAATTCTTTCCATTGCCTCGCTCTGCCTCGGCGCAAAGCGCGCCGTCGGCTGCGATATTGACGACAAGGCGCCGGACACGGCGATGGAAAACGCCGCGCTGAACGGCATAGGCGCGGACAGATACACGGTATACGCCGGAGACGTTATAAACGATCCGGCGCTCAGAATAAAGCTTGGCCTGGGACAGTATGATCTTGTTCTTGCGAACATAGTTTCGGACGTTATCATTGCACTGGCTCCAGACGCGGCGAAGTGGGTCCGCCCGGACGGTATCTTTATCTGTTCCGGGATAATAGACGGACGCGAGGACGAGGTCAGCGCGGCGGTTGAAGCGGCGGGCTTTGAGATAATCGATCATGGGCACATTGACGACTGGCACTGCTTCATGGCGCGGCCTGTTCAGCGCTGAGAAAGGGTGGGAAATATTATGAAATTATGCGTACCCTGCCTTTTCGGCCTTGAGGGACTTGCCGCGGATGAGCTCAGATACATGGGAATGAGCGGCGTTGAGGCCGAGACCGGCCGTGTGCTCTTTGACGGCGGCTTTGAGGAGCTTGCGAGGGCAAACCTTCGTCTGAGGACCGGAGAGCGCGTGCAGATACTCATGGGTGAATTTCCGGCGGGTGACTTTGACGCGCTTTTTGAGGGCGTTTACGCTCTGCCGTGGGAGAGCATCATACCGCGCGACGGTGCGTTCCCTGTGAAGGGACACAGCCTTAACAGTACACTCCATTCCGTCCCGACCTGCCAGGGGATGATAAAAAAGGCTGTAGTCAGGCGGCTTTCGGCAAAATACGGCATGGCGCAGTTCCCGGAGACCGGCGGTAAGTATCAGATCCGCTTTTCAATAATAAACGATACGGCTTCGATATATCTTGATACGAGCGGAGCCGCGCTGCATAAGCGCGGATACCGGCCGAACGCCAATCTTGCCCCGCTGCGGGAGACGCTGGCGGCGGCCATGGTGAAGCTTGCCCGCTTCAAGGGCCGCGATATATTCTGCGACCCCTTCTGCGGCTCGGGGACCATTGCCATCGAGGCAGCGCTTGCGGCAATGAACCGCGCGCCCGGGATAGGCCGCCGCTTTGCGGCGGAGTCGTGGAGCTGCATTGACAAAAAAATATGGCGGGATGAGCGCGAAGCCGCGCGCGACGGGGAATATCACGGAGACTATCGCATTTTTGCTTCTGATATCGACCCGGCGTGTATCGACATTGCGAGAGAAAACGCAAAGCGCGCCGGAGTTGACGGAATAATTCATTTTTCCTGCGCGGATGCGCTGCGCTTTACGCCTCCCGCCGAGGGCAGAGGCATCATAATGGCCAACCCGCCATATGGTGAGCGTCTGCTCGACGTGCGCCAGGCCGAGGAGCTTTACCGCTCTCTCGGCCGAATGTGGAAGAAGCTGGACGACTGGAGCTTCTATATTCTGACGTCTGACCTTGACTTTGAAAAATGCTTTGGCCGAAGGGCGGATAAGCGCCGCAAGGTATATAACGGCATGATACAGTGCCAGCTTTACATGTATAAAGAAACCGCGAAACGGGGATAAAAGATTGAAGCACCTTTTCATAATAAATCCGGCGGCAGGGAAGGGCAAAAACGCCGCGCTCGTTCGGCAGCGCATCGAAGAAGCCATGTCGGCGCGCAGCGAACCGTTTGAAATATATCTGACGACCGCGCCGATGGATGCCTGTGCCAAAGTGAAAAAAGAGGCGGAAAAGGGAGAAAGGCTCAGAATATACGCCTGCGGAGGGGACGGAACGCT
>CAKTED010000130.1 GCA_934546725.1 uncultured Oscillospiraceae bacterium
GCAGAGATCCGATGGAATCGCGTATTCCGATGACCTCCTCAAGCGTATCATAAGGCTTGCCGACAGGGGAAAGAAGCTCGTCGCCGGGGCGGAGATTGGCGGAAAGCGCGACCGCAAGCGCGTGAGTACCGCAGGTGATCTGCGGACGAACGAGCGCGGCCCCCGTATGAAAGCAGTCGGCATACACCCTTTCGAGCGTTTCACGGCCGCCGTCATTGTAGCCGTAGCCGGTCGTGGCGGCAAAATGCGCCGCGTTAACACGGTTTTTCTGCATTGCCGCAAGCACCTTGGCCTGGTTGTATTCCGCAACGCGGTCAATTTCGGCAAAGCGCCCGCCAAGCTCCGAGCATATTTTTTCGCCGAAGCTCAGAACCTTATCTGAAATGCCGAGAGTGGAGTAAATATCGTTCATGTTCATTACATTAACCTCAATCCTGATCGTCAGTGGTCGGTTCATCCGGCTCGGAGGGTTCGCTGTTGTCGTCAAGCTGCCTTGTGAGCTGCGAAAGAACGCTGTAATACCTGTCGCTTCCCGGCTCGAGCGGCTCGGGTGCCGAGGAGGAAGAGCCGGAGGCATAGGGAAGGCAGGCGGTTTCTGAAATTTCAAAGCTGTTGCCGTCATCGGTAGAGAGCGTTATCTGCAAAACGGCACAGTCGCCGGAGAACCCGGCGGTATTTATGAATGTACCGAGACCGTAAATTATCATTGAATCGTTGTATCGCTCGAGATATTGAAGCTTGTCGGCGCTTTGACCGAAAACGATGTCAGCTCCGCAGTCGGCGGCGTAATGCGCGCCGTCATACTCGGTCTCGGCAAAATCATCAGGATCGCTCGTGTTCCAGTTGAAGCAGGCAATGACGATGTCAGCTCCTCCGGATCGGAGAGAGCCGATGCTCTTTTTTATATTGCTGCCGACGTATCCGTTTGAAGCGTAAAGCCCGATACGAAGGCCGCCCGGGCAGCTGTAAATAACGCTCGACCAGTCCTCAATGAAAGCAAGCCCGGCGTCCGTCAGAGCGTTTACCGTGTCAGCGTAGCCCTCGGCACCGCAATCCATGACGCGGTTGTTTGCAAGGCTTACAAAGTCCACACCCGAAGAAACAAGGTATTCGCCGCAGGTGGAGGGGGCGAAGCTTGCCGGAGATATAACGGGCTGCGCCGAATCCGTCAGCACGCACTGGAGATTGATAATACTGAAGTCATCCGCCGCAAAAAGGGAGGAAACGGAGGACAGAGGGGCGGTATCGGCATATGCGGAGTTGAAGCAGCAGCTTCCCGCAAAGCTCAGCGTATAGCTGCGCGGCTCGGCGGGAGGCTCGGGAGAAGCGGAGGGAGCGCTGGAAGCTTCGGTGTCAGGGGCATTGTCTTCATGGGCGGGATCCGGTGACGGCGAGACATCAGCACCTGCCTCCTGATCGTCAGGTGCTTCGGATGGCTGAGGTGAGGCACCGTTATCTTCCGGCGGAGAGACAGCGGGGGCGTCAGATGGTGTGGAAACGAGCTCATCGCCTGGAGCAGATGAGGGTATGACAGGCGTGGCGTTGCCGTCCCTGTCAGTTTTGCTCCCGTCAGATACGGAGCTGAACACGGCGTATATTGTCACGAGCGCAATTATTATCGCGGCCGCGGCGCAAACGCATATGATCATGAATTTTCTGCTGCTGTCCGAAAAGTTTTTCATTTCCATAACCTCGTTTCGGGCGGATTGATGGATGGAGAGATGGAGACCGCATACACAGGCTTAAGGCTGTCCATGCAGGACAGCCTTAAGGCCGGTTGATTTGATGCGCAAATTTTATCTGTTATCGTGAAGAACGACTTCTCCGCCGGCAAGGCTGGCGGCCACGTCGATAACGCGCTGGTTTCGGCTGCCGCGCCACTTGAGCGTGAGGCTCTTTTCTTCAATGAGAAACATGCCGTCTATGAGAACGTCGGTGGCGGAGAGAAGCCGACCGAATGCCGGGTCGGTTCTGGATATTTCCAAAATCTCCTCAAAGGTGTAGCCCGAATAGCACCAGACGTTATAGCCCAGGGCCCTGGCGCGCTCGGCAAGCTCGGCGCAGGCCGCCGCCTGAAGATACGGTTCACCGCCGGAAATGGTTATCCCGTCCGTGAGCGGATTTGATTTAAGCTTTTCAATGAGCTCGTCTATGCTCTCCATGCGCCCGCCGTTGGGGTCCCATGTCTGTTTGTTGTGACACTCGGGGCAGTGACGCTTACAGCCCTGAGTGAATACCACGAAGCGGAAACCGGGACCGTCGACTATGGAGTCCTGAATAACATCAGCTATTCTCAGCTTCGTGTCACTCATCGTTATCACCGCAGCCGCAGGAGCTCATGCCATGCTTTACTCTGTCATGCTCCTCGGCGCGTTTGGCGTTGTTGAATCTGTCAAGCGTACCGACAAGGTAGCCGGTTATTCTTCTTATGCGGTCAAAGGGACCCTCGTCCTCGGTGCGTCCGCAGCCGGGGCACTGATCCTTGATTATGCCCGAAAAGCCGCATACGGGGTCGCGGTCCACGGGGTGATTGATGGAGCCGTAGCCTATGCCGCACTTCTGCATGTAGCGAACGACCTTTTCAAAGGCCTCAAGATTGTCGAGCGGGTCGCCGTCCATTTCGATGTAGGAAATGTGGCCCGCGTTTGTAAGAGCGTGATAGGGCGCTTCGATGCGGATCTTTTCAAAGGCCGTTATGGGGTAATATACGGGAACATGGAAGCTGTTCGTATAGTATTCTCTGTCGGTAACGCCGGGAATGGAGCCGTAAAGCTCGCGGTCAAGCTTTACGAAGCGGCCGGAAAGACCCTCTGCCGGAGTGGCCAAAAGGGAGAAATTGAGGTGGTATTTGCTGCTGGCCTCGTCCATTTTTGCACGCATGTGAGAGACTATCTCGATGCCGAGATGTCGGCTCGTCTCGCTCTCACCGTGATGCTTGCCGGTGAGGGCAACGAGTGTTTCGGCAAGACCGATGAAGCCCATGGAAAGCGTGCCGTGCTTGAGAATTTCGCCGATCTCGTCGTTCCAGCCGAGCTTCTCGCTGTCTATCCACACGCCCTCGCCCATGAGGAAGGGGAAGTTGCGGACCTTCTTTTTGCTCTGAAGAGCGAAGCGCTCCAAAAGCTGACCGATGACCAGCTCAATCTTGCTGTCGAGCATTTCAAAGAAGATGTTGAGGTCGCCTTTGGCCTTGATGGCAAGGCGTGGAAGGTTGACGGTGGTAAAGGAAAGGTTGCCGCGGCCGTTGCATATCTCGCGGGTGGGATCGTATACGTTGCCGATGACTCTTGTGCGGCAGCCCATGTATGCGATCTCCGTTTCGGGATGGCCGGGCTTATAGTACTGGAGGTTGAACGGAGCGTCAATAAACGAGAAGTTCGGGAAAAGGCGCTTTGCGCTGCAGCGGCAGGAAAGCTTGAAGAGATCGTAGTTCGGCTCGCCGGGGTTGAGGTTTATTCCGTCCTTGACGCGGAAGATCTGAATGGGGAATATGGGCGTTTCGCCGTTGCCGAGACCCTCCTCCGTGCTGAGAAGCAGATTTCGCATGACCATTCTGCCCTCGGGGGAGGTGTCGGTCCCGTAGTTTATGGAGGAGAACGGTGTCTGAGCGCCTGCGCGGGAGTTCATGGTGTTGAGATTGTGGATAAGAGCCTCCATGGCCTGATATGTGGCGCGGTCGGTCTCCTTTGTGGCGCGGTAATGAGCGAATTTCTGCGCCTTCTGGACCATTTCCGTGTCGCAGCCGGTGAGCGCCTCAAGGCGGGGAAGCTCTTCGGCAAAATAGGTGTCGCAGTCCTCAAGACGGGGAAGAAGACCTGTTTCCTCATGTATTTTTGCAATTTCGGCTTTTATTTCGCTTTCAAGATCATCTTTGTCCGCCAAAAGCATGAATGCTCGGGCAAGGTTCTGGGCATATATCCGCCTGAAGGTCTTGCTTACACCCTGAGCCATTCCGTAATCGAAGTTTACGATGCTCTGTCCGCCGTGCTGATCGTTCTGGTTGGACTGGATCGCAATGCAGGCGAGAGCGGCATAGGAGGCAATGTCCTGCGGCTCGCGGAGAATGCCGTGGCCTGTGGAAAAGCCGTTTTTGAAAAGCTTTATGATGTCTATCTGCGTGCAGGTGGTGGTGCCGGTGGAGGCAAAGTCCATATCGTGGATATGTATGTCACCGTCATGATGCGCCTTTGCATATTCCGGCTTGAGAACGTACATCTCATAAAACTGCTTTGCGCCCTCAGAGCCATATTTGAGCATTGCGCCCATGGCCGTGTCGCCGTTGATATTGGCGTTTTCGCGCTTTATATCGCTGTCCTTTGCATCAGCAAAGGTGATCTCCTCATATTTCTGCATGAGGCGTGTGTTCATTTCGCGCGCTCTGCTGCGCTCGGCGCGGTAAAGAATATAGGCCTTGGCGGTCTGAACATAGCCGTTATCCATCAGAACGCGCTCCACTATATCCTGTATGTGCTCCACGCTGGGAGAATTGTCCCCCTCAACCTCGAGAATGGAGAGAACCTCTTCGGCCAGGGTGCGCGCCGTATCCTCGCTGCCCAGCTTATACGTGGCGGCAAAGGCTTTGTTTATTGCGGATTCGATTTTTTTAAGCTCAAAGGGAACTATGCGTCCGTCTCTTTTCTTGATGCCGTCGATAGTCATTTATGGAACAGCCCTTTCGTAAAAATATATACATTCATTAAAAATGATGGCTCAATATATAGTGCTGTACGGAAAAGCATTCCGGCAAACCAGCGTATATATAGTAACCCGGCAGGTGACGTTTGTCAATAACATAATATCACAAATTGAGCGTCGGCAAAGGGCGAAGGCCGTCGAAGTCCGTATCATGGACGAATTTTAATGCGGTGAAATTTGCCGGTGCAGGGGAGATAAGCGTGCATGAACGGGCATTACCGGGAAAGCAGAGCGCCAGAAGGCATGAATGAATATGAGTCTCGAGTGTATATTGCAGCGCCTGTATGCGTCCTGATCTTTGCCGCTTTAAGAGAGATCTGTCTGCCGTCGGTCCGGAATTACAGTCCGCCTACCGGACTATATATGCGGTATGGCCGCACTGACAGGGAAGCCGGGTCAACGGCGCAATAAACGTGAAAACCATGGTTGACAGAAGTGCAGGTTTATATTAATATGTAAGCATTGAAACAATTTACCGCATGTTGAATGTCTGAATTTGTATATTATGTATGGAGGCGCAGAAAATATGGGAGAACATCTTAAGGGCAAGGTTGCCGTTGTTCCCGGCTCCGGCCAGGGTATAGGCAGAGAAATAGCAAAGGCGCTCGCGGCCGAGGGCGCGAAGGTCATCACCAATAACCGCAA
>CAKTED010000131.1 GCA_934546725.1 uncultured Oscillospiraceae bacterium
GATACCAAAAGTAAAGGAAATGTATATCGATATCGGCGCAGCAAACAGGGAAGAGGCCGAAAAGCTTGTTTCCATCGGTGATGTCGGCAGCTTTGACCCGTCCGTGGTGGAGTTTGGCGACGGCTTTATCAAGGCAAAGGCGATAGATGACAGGATCGGCTGCGCGGTCATGCTTGAGCTGCTCAGATCCGAGCTTCCGGTAGATACCTGGTTTGCATTTACGGTTCAGGAGGAGGTCGGGTGCCGTGGAGCGCTCGGCGCGGCGTTTGCGCTCAAACCGCAGATAGCGCTCATTCTTGAGGGCACCACCGCGGCGGATCTGCCTTCCCAGCAGGGCGGGGCAAAGGTCTGCGTTGCGGGCAGGGGACCCGTAATACCGTTTATGGACGGCGGAGCGGTATATGACAGAAGGCTGTTTGAAAAGCTTCGCGCTCTTGCCGTGGAGAATAATATTCCCTGGCAGACGAAAACATATATATCGGGCGGAACAGATGCGCAGGCGATACAGAAATCGCGCGAGGGCGTAAGAGTGGCTGCCATATCCGCCGCGGTAAGATATATTCATTCGCCGTCAGGCGTGGGCTGCATAAGAGATTTTGAGAACATTGTAAGGCTTGCACGCATTTTTCTTGAAAATGCAGACGCTGTTTGAGTTATAGTAAACAGGCAGTGCAAAATATATTGGGCATAGGGGGTGAACCTGTGCCCAAAATTTTAAATTCCGTGATACGCAGGAGAAAACGCAGGCGCGGAGCGGGAAGTCTGCTGCTTACGGCGGTTGGAGCCGTCGTTGTGATCGCGGTGATCGGTTTCTGTCGTCGCTTTCCACCGGTAATGCGCGAAATGGCGGTTGCCGAGGCGAACAATGCCGTGCTCGCAGTGATCAATAACGCCATATCCGAAAAGCTTGCCGCGGGAGAAATCAGATACGACGATATGGTAACGATAGACAAGGATGAAAACGGCTCGGTCTGCGCAATAATTACCGATATGGCGAGGGTGAACCTGCTGAAATCCGAGATCACGTCCGAGATAGTAAACGCTCTTGCAAAGGATGTAAAGACGAATATCTCAGTCCCGCTCGGAAACGTTACCGGGATAGAGCTGCTGTCGGGTAAGGGACCTGACATACCGGTCGAGATAGTTGCAGTAACAAGGGCGAGCACGGATTTTGTGAATCACTTTTCCGATGCGGGCATAAATCAGACCCGGCATCAGATAGCGGTACGGGTAAATGCGGAAATAAGCGTTTTGATGCCGGGGCGGAATGCGTATTCCGAGGTGGGCGCCGAGGTGGCCGTGGCCGAAACGGTGATAATAGGCGCGGTTCCGGATACGTTTACCTATTTTGAGGGAGACGAGAAGTGGGACGAAAGCCTGGAGCAATATGATATAACAACTTGAGGAGCGGGCAAATGGATGCAAAAACAGAGATAGCCGAGCTTACCGCGCGGCTTAACGAACATAATTACAGATACTATGTGCTCGACGAGCCGAGCATAAGCGACTTTGAGTATGACGCGATGATGCGCAGGCTGATCGAGCTCGAAGCGGCAAATCCGGAGCTTATGCTGCCGGATTCTCCAACGCAGAGGGTGGGCGGAGAGCCTGTGAGCGGCTTTGAGCCGGTGGTCCATGAGGTGCCGCTTGAGAGCCTGGCGGACGTGTTTTCGGAAGGCGAGCTGAAGGATTTTTTTAACCGCATGGAGCAGAGCGTGGGCGAGCAGGAGTATACGGTGGAGCCGAAGATAGACGGCCTTTCCATGGCTCTCATATATAAAAACGGAGTGTTCGTGCAGGGAGCGACACGCGGGGACGGCCGGGTCGGGGAGGATGTTACGGAAAACCTGAAAACGATACGCTCCATACCGTTGACTATTCCGGACGCCCCTGAGGAGCTGATAGTTCGCGGCGAGGTGTATATGCCGGAAAAGGTGTTTGAGCAGCTTAACCGCGACAGGGAGATAAACGGGGAGAAGCTTTTTGCCAATCCGAGGAACGCGGCGGCCGGAACGATGCGCCTGATGGATCCACAGGTGGTGTCAAGGCGAAAACTTGACATACTGATATTCAACGTCCAATATGTCAAGGGAATCAACTTTACAACACATGTGGAATCTCTGGAGTATCTGAAGACGAAAAAATTCAAGGTAATACCATATAAAATCGTGAGAAGCAGCGACGAAGCTGTAAAGGAAATAAACTTTATAGGCGATAATCGTGACAGACTTGAATACAATATAGACGGAGCAGTTGTAAAGGTAAATAACCTTTCGGAACGCAGTGCGCTGGGGAGCACCGCCAAAGCTCCGCGCTGGGCCGTGGCCTATAAATATCCTCCCGAAAAGAAGGAGACCGTTATAAAGAACATAGTCGTTCAGGTCGGCAGGACGGGTGTGCTTACGCCCAAGGCCGTTTTTGACCCTGTCCGGCTTGCCGGGACCACGGTCAGTTTTGCAACGCTTCATAACCAGGATGTCATAGATTCGCTTGACGTGCGCATTGGCGATACGGTGCTTGTTCAGAAGGCCGGGGAAATAATTCCCGAGGTGCTGGAGGTAATAAAGGAAAAAAGACCTGAGGGTACGCAGCCGTACCGGCTGCCGGAAGTCTGCCCCGTCTGCGGCTCGCCGGTGGAAAGAGACGAAGACGGCGCGGCAGTACGCTGCACAGGAGCGGAGTGTCCCGCTCAGCAGCTGAGGAACATAGTACATTTTGCGTCAAAAAACGCGATGGATATAGACGGACTTGGCGAGGCGCTTGCTCAGAGCCTTATTGACGGCGGGCTTATCAAAACCTCTGCCGACATATATTCGCTTGAAGCGCAGAGCGTGGCCATGCTTGACAGAATGGGAGAAAAATCCGCCGCGAATCTGATCTCAGCGATAGAAAAATCAAAATCGGCCGGTATGGCCCGGCTGCTTTATGCGCTTGGCATCCGGCAGGTGGGCGAGGCCGCCGCCAGACTTCTTGCGCGGCGCTTCGGAAGCATGAGCGCGCTGAGCGCCGCAACGGCGGAGGAGCTTACGGCGATAGACGATATCGGCGCAACGACGGCTGATTATATTGTCAGCTGGTTTGAAAATCCGCAGTCCCGGCATCTGCTTGGCAGACTTGAGGCCGCCGGAGTGAGCATGGAGGCGCATGAGGAAAAAAGCGACGGTCGCTTTGAAGGGATGAGCTTTGTGCTCACCGGTACGCTTTCGGCCTATACTCGCGACGAGGCGAAGAGGATAATTGAGGCTCATGGCGGCAGGGTGGCATCCTCCGTTTCAAAGAAGACCGGCTGTGTGCTTGCAGGAGAGAATGCCGGTTCCAAGCTTGAAAAGGCGCAGGAGCTTGGCGTGAAGATAATCAGCGAAGAGGAATTTGCCGATATGCTGAAGTGACGGAAAGCAATAAAAAATCTCCGCCGGTCTGCCTTTTGCGAATGACAGCGGCGGAGATTTATAAATTTTCTGTTTTGGCTCAGCTCTGAGGCTCGGCCTTTACGGGCATCATTGCGCCGTGCCCGCCGAAAAGCTGCCATTCGCCTTCGCCGAGCAGCCTGAAAATATCCTTACGCTCCCGGGCGGCAAGCTTCGGATCAGTATCGACAGAGGTCATAAGGTATGGAGCAAGCCTGTTGAAGGCCGCCTGCTGCGGGGTAAAGCCCTGTATGTTCACGAAAATATCTCCGGTAAAGAGAATTCGCAGCGACCGCTCGATGTAGATCACCTCACCACGTACGTGTCCGCCGGAGGCTTCGTAAACCTCAAAATCGAGCGAATTGAAGCTGATCCGGCCTATGTGTTCCGTAAGCCCGGATATCGGGGAAGAGCTGCCGCCAATCACGCGCATGTTATCCATGGGCAGCGGCCTGTACCCGGCAAGAAGCTTGCTTATCCGCACATACGGCGCATGCACGGCGTTGAGCTCGCGCAGATTATCCTCGCCCGAATTTTCCCGGGAAAAGTTATCAAAGCATTTGCGGCTCATATACACCTCGTCGAAGCAGTCTGCAAGGCCGCAGTGGTCAACGTCCGCGTGAGTGATGAGCAGGATCTTGTGCACGGAGTCAAAATCCGGAAACAGACCGCGCAGGCAGGAGAGACTTTCTTCCTTATAGCACGGAAAGCCGCTGTCTACGCACAGTATACCGTCGCTTCCCGATATGACGCAGAGGTTGCTTCCGCAGGGCGGCTCGATAAGCACCGCCTCGAGTCCGCGTCCGATGGGATGCCTGCTTATGCGGGGCCTGTAAGCGTCCGCACGATATTCGATAAGCTGCTCGGCAAATTTGCCGATATAGTCGAAGGTTTTGTAGGGCGGGCTGTTGCGGCGGGTGAGAAGCTCCATTATCAGGTTGGAATCGATTATGAGCCGCTGCTTGTCGGTCTCGCTCATGCCTACCTTATCGGCAATGTTGTTTGCAAAGGACATGTAAAAAACCGTGTTGTCCAGCGCTATGCTGCTTGGGTCATAGTCGATTATTCTGACGCTGCACAGCTGCGACGCCTGCCGCAGGAAGCGCGCCATATCGTCACCGCTTTCGACGAAAAGGCCCATTCGGAAATACTGATAATCTGCTCCCGTGGCCTGCGAGCTTATATATGATATATTGAAGCCGAACTCGCTTATCAGCTTCAGAACGGGCTCCACGGTGCCGGGAACGTCCCTGAGCTGAAATTCTACTACTATTACGCTGCTGCGGACCGAAGCGTTGGGAAGGTAGCCGATCTTGCCAAGCTCCGCTTCTGCGCGCTCAAGAGAGGCGTCCTCGCCCTCCGCTTCGATGAAAAGCGTGTGCGCGTCGACAGCCTTGTTGTAGCTCACGCGGGTTATGTTGAGCCCAAGCCCGGCGAAAATATCGCTCGCGGCAAGAAAAGCGCCGATCTTATCCGGCATTACGGTTGTGAAGGTTCTTTTCATTCTGCACTGTCCTCTGCTGAAAATATGCGTATAAATGATAGCATAAAACGCCGAAAAATCAATAAAAACGTTTGCGGCAGGAGTGGTTACGACAAATTCAAAAAAACTGCACAAAAATTGCCGCGATTTGCAAAAAGAGACTACACAATTGTGAAAAAGTAGAGTATAATATGAATCAATAAGTATGTACAGGTAGAGGCGGCTCAGAATGCCGCCGCCCCTTCGGTCACGGGGAAACTGCTATTTTTCAGAAAGTAAGGAGCAATGTTATGTATACTTTTAAGCCCTACACCGAGCGCATTGCGAGAATGCGCGATAAGGTTCGCGAC
>CAKTED010000132.1 GCA_934546725.1 uncultured Oscillospiraceae bacterium
CCGCAGGCGTGTGGTGCGGCCTGGACATCGTTCCCGAAACGGTAAATCCGCAGTCCTCAAGCTTTCTGATGATAACTGCGCGGCAGTTTTCCTCCGTGGCGCAGATGGGAACGCGGCTGTCGAACTGACCGTCCGCACCCGTTTCGGTGAAGCTCAGCAGGTCAAGCGTAAGCGTAAGCTCACCCGAAAGCTCGTCCGCCATTGCCACGCCCATGCCCTTTCCAAGGCCGTCGCCATGCGGGAAAAGCTCGCCGAGACGCTTTATCGTGCGGGCAGACTCGCAGTCCGCCAGCGGCAGGGCGCAGAGCAGCGCAATGAGCGCCGTTATGCCATTATTGCCCACCTCGGGCATGGAGGCATGAGCTCCGACACCCGTTACCTTTATAGAAACATCGCCATCGTTTTCCGTTATCCTGTAGCTTACGTTAAGCCTGCCGCAGACATCGGAGCAGGTCTTTTCAACCTCGGCTGCGGATATGCCGCAGACGACCGCCGAAGCGTCCGCCGGGATAACGTTTATTCTGAAGCCGCCGTCAATGCTTTTTATCCTCGGGCTTACGGTCTCCGCCTCCCAGCTCTTCACAAAGCGGGGCGCGTATCTTCCCTTCTCGGTATTGCATATCGGGAAGCAGGCGTCCGGCGAAAAGGTGCAGGGCGCGGGCTTCTGAACAGAGTAGTAATATTCCATATCCTCGCTGCCGGATTCCTCGTCCGTGCCAAGGATGAGCCTTGCGTTTTTCTTCAGCGGAATACCAAGCTCCTGAATGCAGCGCATTGCATAAAGCGCCGCCACGGCGGGCCCCTTATCGTCGCTCGTTCCGCGTCCGTAAAGCAGGTCGCCCTTCACGGTCGGAGTATAGGGCTCGGTATCCCAGCCGTCTCCCTCGCCGACGACGTCAAGATGCGCCAGCATGTCCACGCCCGGCGTAAGCTGATTCATGTCCGCCGCGATCGCGTGGCCGTCAAATTCAGAGACCTCGAAGCCGTAGCCGCGGCACATTTTTGCCGCCTCGGCAAGCGCTGCCGCCGGTCCCTCGCCGTAGGGCATGCCGGGCTTCGCCTCGCCCTTAACGCTTTTTATGGCCACAAGGCGCTTCACATCCTCGAGATATTCGCCCTCATGCTCATCCATCCATCTGTCTATATGCTCTCTGATGCTCATTTCAAATCCCTCCATATATTGCCAATGTATCATTTTTTGTTTTTATTATTAAGATAGCCTCGCAGAGTTCCGTCATCCGCAGATGACGGAATAAAATCAGATCACGTTTTTTCCGGTGTGCGAGCGCAGCGAGTGCGCGCAGCAGGCTGCATCCCCTTCGCAGAAATGCCTGCATTTCTGCGATAGCGCGTCGACTTTGTCGACGTGCTCATTTTATATGCCCGCTTTTTCCATGAAGCGGCTCGTTACGGCGCATATCTCCGCGCGCGTGGCCGTTCCCTGCGGGTCAAATATGTTTCCATTCTTACCGTTTATAAGTCCCGTTTTCTGCGCATACTCCACGGCCGTGGCGGCCCAGGCACTTATTTTTGCGCTGTCGGCAAACTGCTGCGGTGCCGCCTCTGGCAGGCTTGCGTTTACATATGTGGCAAAGCGCGTGAATATAAGCGCCATCTGCTCCCGCGTTATGTTTGCCTCTGGCCGGAAGCTGCCGTCGTCATAGCCGTCAACCAGTCCGGCCTCCTTCGCCCAGGCGACATAGGGGCCGTACCACGCGCTCATGCTCACATCCGCAAAGCCGGACTGGCCGTACTGCGCAGTTGAAGCGCCGTACACGCGGCCCAGGATGGTCACGAGCATACCGCGCGTGACCGTGGAGTTCGGCGCAAAAACGTGGGTCTCCACGCCGTTTACTATGCCTTTGGAATAAAGCTCATAAACATAGTCCGCCGCCCAGTGGCCAAACATATCGCAGAAGGTCTCTTCCGCCGCTATGGGCTTCACCTCGCCGAGCAGGTACTTCCCGTCCACCAGGGCGGAGAGCGAACCGTAGGCGCGTATCGATGCCTTCGCCCCCTCCGTGGCAAAATACTTATGGTACGCCGTGAGCATCGTTTTGCTCTTCACGACGGAGCCCGTCGTGATATCCACGATCTCGCCGCTTTCAACGGTTATGAGCGACGCGCCGTAAAGCGGCATGAAGCAGCCAAATTCGCCCAGCTCAAGAGACGCGCCCTCGCTGACGCTTACGGGGATGAGCTTTCCGCTCTGCTCATAGCCGCCAGTATCAAACTTCGCCGCATCTTCAAGGCGCTTTTCGTACCCGCTTATCAGTCCGCCGATCTCCTTATCCGTCTGCGTCTGAACATTTTTCACAATGGCGGCCTTGACCGTATCCATAAGGTAGCTCATGGATACCAGAGGGTCTGAAGCGCCGCCCGCCGCGGCAAGACATATCGCTCCGCCGCAGAGCGCCGCAATTATGAGCAGCATGGCAACAACACGTTTCATGGGCGCTTATTCCCCTTCTTCCGCGGCGGCCGCTTCCTCCGCCGCGCGCGCCCGCTCCTCCGCACGCTCGAGCAGCTTTTCAAGCTCGGCGGTATCGAATTCATAAGGAGTTTCGCAGAACTGGCAGACGATCTCTATCGGTTTACCCTCATTGCACATATCGCGCAGCTCGTCGCAGCCAAGGCTTACAAGAGCCTTTGCGTACTTCTCCTTCCCGCAGGCGCAGCGGTATTCCAGCTCGCCCTCCTCAAGGATGCTGTATTCCACAAGCCCGAATATCATCTCCGCTATCTCCTCAAGCGACTTTCCGTCGGCTATCAGCTGCGAAAGCGAGGGCATATAGTCCAGATTGGCCTGAAGGATGGGTACGATGCGCTCATCCGCGCCCGGCATGAGCTGGAGGATGAAGCCGCCCGCGCCCTTGCAGTGCCCGTCTGGAAAAACGCGCACGCCAAGTCCGCAGACGGACGGCGTCTGCTCGCTCACGCTGTAATACTCCGTGATATCCTCCGCTATCTCGCCGCTGACGATCTTTGAGAAGCCAACATACGGCTCACCGAAGCCAAGATCCTTAACGACGTATATCGAGCCGCTGTTTCCCACGGCTCCGCCCACGTCCAGCTTGCCCTGCGCATTCGGCTCAAGCTCAACGTCCGGATCATCACAGCAGCCGCGAACGTTGCCGTCGCAGTCTGCCACGCAGACGATCTTGCCCGCTGGGCCGCCGCCGTCTATGCGCAGCGTAACGCTGGCGTTCTCCTCCTTGAGCATTTTTCCCATTATGGCGCAGGCCGTTATGCTGCGGCCAAGCGCGGCCGTCATCGTTTTTGAGGTATGGTGTATCTCCCTCATGCGCTCAACGGCGGCCGTGGAGTTCAGAAGCAGCAGCCTGAACCCGCCGTCCTTTGAAAGCGCTGTGATTATGCGGCATTTATTGTCCATTTTCATAACATCCTTGCAAATCAGTAAATTTTACGTCTCCCGCTCCTGCGGGCATACACCTATAATATACAACCGATTCGCGTTTTTCACAATAGCATGTTCGCGTTTTTGTCCGAAATAAGTTTTTCCATTTGCATTACTGCACGGCGCTTCGTATGGCGCGCGGCAGGATCATTTCAAAACAACGTTTTCGCTGCCGAGCATTTCCGTAAGCTCCTTCACGAGCGCGGGATGGATCACACAGCGCGTTGAAAACTGCTGCTTCGTATCTGAAAAGTATACCACAAGCTTTTCGTTGCCGGGGAACATGATAAGTATGAGCTTGAGCCTCTCATAGGCCCTGTCCTTTTGGGAATTGAAGCGGACGTAGAGCGTTTTCGGCTTTTCGGCAGCGGAGTTATGCGGCGATTCGGGAGCATATTTTCTCTGCGGCGGCGCTGCCGTAACAGCTGCGTCGGCAAGGTTGGTCATGGATGAGCAGATTATCTGCGGCTCCTTCTCGTCCCGCACGGATATGCGCCCCTTTACAAGGACGGGAACACCCTCTCCGATGCCGCTGCTCCACTCGTCAAGCGTGCGCTGGAAAACGAGCATTTCGATCGAACCGCTCGTGTCTTCAACGGTCACATAAGCCATCAGACTGTTGTTTTTTGTCGTTTTTGTCTTGACGGAGGTGGTTATTCCGGCTATGGTCACGTTGTCGTTATCCTGATATTCTCCGCCCGCTTCGGACTCGAACGAGGCCATTATCGCGCCTATGGGCGCCGCGCCGAGCTTTGCGGCAAGCGCGCGGTAATCGTCCATCGGATGGCCGGAGAGGTACAGCCCCGTTACCTCCTTCTCCATCGCCATAAGCTCGCGGCTCGAATACTCGGGTATATCCGGCAGCGGCGGCTCCTTATGTACGGCAGTCTCGCTGTCGCCGAAAAGGTCAAACTGTCCCTCAAGATTCGTCCGCCTGTCGCTTGCGATGGAGTCCATTATCGATGAATATACGGCCAAAAGCTGGCTGCGTCTTGCGCCGAGTCCGTCGAAGGCCCCGGCCTTTATCAGGCACTCAACTGCTCGCTTATTCAGCTCAGTGCCGTACATGCGCGAGCAGAAATCGTAAAGCGACGTAAACGGCCCGCAGCTCTCGCGCTCTGATATCACGCCGCGAATAAAGCCCCGGCCTATGTTCTTCACGGCGGCAAGCCCGAAGCGGATGTCGCCGCCGGATATCGTAAAGCCGTCGCCGGAAAGATTTATGTCCGGCGGCAGCAGCTGGATCCCGTTTTCGCGGCAGTCGGCGATATATTCCGATATTTTTGCGGTGTTATCAAGGACGGAGGTTATCAGCGCGGCCATATACTGGCAGGGATAGTAATATTTCAGATACGCCGTCTGGTAGGCCACGATGGCGTAGGATACCGCATGGGCCTTATTGAAGGCATAGTTTGCAAAGTCGAGGATCTCGTCATATATCTCGGCGGCCGTCTGCGCCGGAACGCCGTTTGCCACGGCGCCCGGAATGCCGCGCGCGGGGTCGCCGTCAATGAAGGTCTTTCGTTCCTTCACTATCTCGGCCTGCTTCTTCTTGGACATGGCGCGGCGGATCATATCCGCCTGGCCGAGAGAAAAACCGGCCAGCTTCTGGAATATTTTTATTACCTGCTCCTGATATACGATGCAGCCGTAGGTAACGTCCAGGATATCCTTCAGCATGGGATGCCTGTACTTTATTCTCTCCGGGTGGTGCTTGCAGTCGATAAACCTTGGAATGGAGTCCATAGGGCCGGGC
>CAKTED010000133.1 GCA_934546725.1 uncultured Oscillospiraceae bacterium
CCCTTCTTACCGGCAACGCGCTCGGCCTTCTGCATAACGCCGGGGCGAACGGTGGACATCTGAGGACGATGGCTCGGGCAGACGATGGTTGCCATGAGGTTGCCGCCGAAGGCAGGACGGGTCTGCATGAGCTTCTTATCCGCGGGATCGATCTCGAGCTTTGTGCAGTCGGCAGTGAGGCCGGTGCCGCACTTGACGGCGAGGTTGGGGCCGAGGTCACGGCCGATATGGGTAGCGCCAAGAAGGACTATCTCAGGCTTATACTTGAGAATAGCGGTATAGATTACCTTGGTATATGCATCAGCGGTGTAGCTCTTCAGCTCGGGAGCGTTTGCATAATAGACCTTATCCGCGCCGTACTCAAACAGCTCGTCAACAAGGCCGTCGACATTATCGCCGCAGAGGATGGCGCACAGCTCCGTGCCGATCTCGTTGGCAAGCTTTCTGCCCTCGCCAAGAAGCTCTATCGAAACGTTCATCAGAGCGCCGTCACGCTGCTCTGCAAAGACCCATACGCCATGGAACAGGGTGATATCGACCTTATGAACGGTCTCCTCGGTCTTTTCGATAGCGTCGAAGGGGCAGTTTTCGGCGCACTGTCCGCAGTTGGTGCAGGACAGGCCGATAACAGCCTTCTTGTTCTCGATTGTAATAGCGTCAAACGGGCAGTTTCTCATACATTTGCCGCAGCCCGTGCATTTTTCAAGATTTACATTTACAGCCATTTCACGTCTCTCCTTCCTATATTAAAGAACGTGCTTTTCCGTCAGCTTCGCAACAAGCGTGGCTGCCATTTCGTTGACGGAGCCGCTGAGCATTTCGCCCTTGCCCTTGGGAGCAGGCGTGAAGCTCTTCATAACCTGGGTGGGCGAAGCCTTGAGGCCGCACTGATCTGCGGGAAGGTCAACGTCATTCTCGTTCCAAATGGTGATCTCCGTCTCCTCACAGGCCTTGATGATGCCGGCGACGGTCATATAGCGGGGAGTGTTGAGCTCCTTGACGCAGGTGAGCAGGCAGGGAGTGGTGACCTCGATGACCTCGTAGCCGTCCTCAAGCTGGCGCTCGACGACAACGGAGCCCTCTTTGATCTCGCGGATCTTCTGCACATAGGAGACGCAGGGCAGACCAAGGCGCTGAGCGACCTGGGGACCGACCTGAGCGGTATCGCCGTCGATAGCCTGGCGGCCGGCGAAGATGATGTCATAGTCGCCGATCTTTTTGATACCGGCGGCAATGGTGGTGGAGGTGGCGCAGGTATCGGCGCCGCCGAATGCACGGCTGGAAAGCAGATAGGCGTCATCAGCGCCCATTGCAAGACACTCATGCAGCATGGTGCAGGCCTGCGGGGGGCCCATGGAAACAACGCTTACGGTGGTGCCGGGGTTCTCGTCCTTAACGGTGAGAGCCGCCTCAAGAGCGTTGGCATCGTCGGGGTTAAGGATGGACGGCACGCCGTCGCGGATAAGAGTACCCTTTACGGGGTCTATTTTGACCTCATTGGTATCGGGGACCTGTTTTGCACAAACTATGATTTTCATAACAAAATTCCCTCCCTATTACTTCAGCAAAGCGCCGGAAATGACCATCTGCTGCACCTGAGAGGTACCCTCGAAGATGGTGTTGATACGGGCGTCGCGATACAGACGCTCGATTCTGTAATCCTTGATGTAGCCGTAGCCACCGTGGATCTGCAGAGCCTTCGCGGCGATCCTGTTGCAGGCCTCGGCACAGTAGAACTTCGCCATGGAGCAGTACATGCTGGCGTTCTTGTCGCCTCTGTCCTTCATGACGGCGCCGTTATAAAGGAGCTCCTTTGCGGCCTGAAGCTCGGTAGCCATCTCAGCGAGCATGAAGCTGATTGCCTGGAACTTTGCGATGGGCTTGCCGAACTGCTTTCTCTCCTTGGCGTACTTGATGGCTTCCTCGAGACATGCCTGAGCAATACCGCAGGACTGCGCGGAAACGCCGAGACGGCCGTAGTCAAGAGTCTTCATCGCGTTGGTGAAGCCCTTGTTCTCCTCGCCGAGCTTATCGGACTCGTGAACTCTTACGTTCTCAAGGATGATATCGCAGGTGGGGCAGCCGATGATGCCCATCTTGTTCTCGGGCTTACCGAAGGAAACGCCGGGAGCCTTCATGTCCACGATAAAGGTGGTGATACCCTTTGAGCCTTTGGACATATCGGTCTTTGCGAAGACGATGGCAAAGTCGGAGATGGGAGCGGCGGTGATAAAGGCCTTTCTGCCGTTGAGTATGTAATACTCGCCGTCCTTCACTGCGGTGGTGGTAACGCCGCCCGCGTCGGAGCCTGCGCCAGGCTCGGTCAGAGCGAAGCAGGGATACTTCTCGCCTCTGGCAACGGGTCCGAGGTACTTTTCAAGCTGCTCCTGCGTACCGGCGAGCATGAGGGGGCCGGAGCCGAGGGAGTTTGCGCCGCTGACGTAAATGGCGGTAACGGCGCTTACGCGTGCGATCTCCTCAATGGAGATAACGTAGGCAAGGGTGTCGCCGCCCTGGCCGCCAAGCTCACGGGGAGCCTTGATGCCGAAGAAGCCGCCCTTTGCCAGCTTGTTATACAGCTCGGGGGGGAAATTACCGGTTCTGTCGATCTCGTCCTGCATCTCAGAGGGGATTTCTTTCTCGGCGAAATCTCTTGCAAGCTTTCTGATCAGTTCGTATTTTTCCGAAAAAATCATTATTTTTTCGTCTCCTTTCAGTAATATCAATAAGGCGTGATTTTTTAATCAGCCGCTTACTGCAATAATCTTACCGCGTGCGCTCCTCCCCCCGCTTTCGTCTGCTTGAGGGGCTGCGGGCAGGCATTTATGAACACACTCAGTTTTATGGTTTTATACTAACACAACATTGCCGCAATTACAATACAAAAAATACAACAAAATATGTTTTTATCAAAAAAAAGCGAAAATTGAGGGCACATTACGGCAATTTTTCAGAGCTTAGAACAATAGCCGTTCGTGTATGCAAGGGTACGCGAACGGCTATTGTGCGATTCAGAGCTTATTGATTACAGTTTTTCCCAGATGGTGGCAACAGCGTTGCCGCCGCCGATGCAGAGCGTTGCAAGGCCGTACTTTGCCTCGGGGCGCTTGAGCATCTCGTGGATGAGGGTAACGGTGATCCTCGCGCCGGACGCGCCAACAGGATGTCCGAGAGCAATGGCGCCACCGTTTACGTTGACCTTGCTCATATCAAGCTTGAGGTCGCGGGCAACGGCGATGCACTGGGAGGCAAAGGCCTCGTTGGCCTCGACAAGATCCATCTGGTCAACGGTCATACCGGCCTTGTCAAGAGCCTGGCGGGAAGCGTAGATGGGAGCAACACCCATGATGGAGGGATCCACGCCGGACTGGCCCCAGGAAACGAGCTTTGCGATGGGCTTAAGGCCATACTTCTCAACGGCCTCGCCGGAGGCGAGGATGATGGCGGCAGCGCCGTCGTTGATGCCGGAGGAGTTGCCCGCGGTAACGCGGCCGCCGTCCTTCTTGAAGGCGGGCTTGAGCTTTGCAAGAGCCTCAGCACTGGTTGCGCGGGGATGCTCGTCCACCTTGAAGTCTACCATTTCCTTCTTGACCTTTACGGGCACGGGGACGATCTCGTCCTCAAAGCGGCCGGAAGCGATGGCCGCGGCAGCCTTCTGCTGAGAGGCGAGGGAGAATGCGTCCAGCTCCTCGCGGGTGATGCCCCACTGGTCGCAGACGTTCTCGGCGGTCATGCCCATGTGGTAGTTGTTATATGCATCCCACAGGCCGTCGTTCACCATGGTATCGATCATGCTGGTGTTGTTCATGCGGGCGCCGAAGCGGGCGGTGGGGATGGCGTAGGGAGCGGCGGACATATTCTCGCAGCCGCCTGCAAGAACGATCTCGGCGTCACCGGCCTTGATGGCGCGGGCAGCCTCGATGACGGACTTCATGCCGGAGCCGCAGACCATGCCGACGGTGTAGGCCGGTACCTCAACGGGCACGCCTGCGCCGATAGCCACCTGACGGGCGGGGTTCTGACCAAGACCGGCGGTGAGAACGCAGCCGAACATTACCTCGGAGAGGTATTTGGGATCAAGGTTTGCGCGCTCCAGCGCCGCTTTGGCAACGATAGCGCCCAGCTTGGGGGCGGGGGTATCCTTCAGGCTTCCGCCAAAGGTGCCGATAGCGGTTCTGCAGCAGCTTAACATATATACGTCGCTCATGATAATAAAACCTCCATATAATAAATAAAAGCGTATATTAGAGCCAGAATTTATACCAGATATGCTTTATAATAAACCCGGGCGGCAAAAAAATCAATATTTCGCGCAAAACAAAGCGCAAAAAGATTTTTTACATCGAAAAACTCCTTGAAAGCCGCGCCCGCTGATGTTATATTACAGGTAAGTAAACGCGTTCATTGAAAGGAGGCCGGGAAATGAGCACAGCCGTAATTCTTGCCGGTGGAAAAAGCCGCCGAATGGGCAGGGACAAGCTCAGCCTCGTATATAACGGCAGTACACTGCTCGACGCGGCGGTGAGCCGCTTTTCGGCGGTGTTTGACCACGTTTATGTAAGCGTCGGCAGCATGGACAGGTACCCCGATGTCGGGGCCGAGCGCATTGTTGACGAGTTTCCCGGCTGCGGACCGATGGCCGGACTCCACGCGGCGCTCAAGGCAACGCCTGACGACGGTGTTTTTCTCGCGGCCGCCGACCTGCCGTTTTCAAGCCCCGAGGCGGCTCTGCGCATAATCGAGCTCTGCGGCAGCTGCGACGCCGCCATGATAGCCGACTCCGACGGCCGCTTTGAGCCGACGTTCGGATATTACAGAAAGACTCTGCTTCCGGTGGCCGTGGAGCTGCTCCGCGCCGGGCGATATAAAATGATGGCCCTTTTTGAAAACCACAGCATACGCACCATAGACCGCAGCGAGCTTGGCAGTCTCTGGCAGGAAAATATGCTCGACAATATAAACTTTCCCGAGGATTACGCGCGTTTGCAGGGCAGATAGCGCAATATTGATCGCATCGATAAAGCTTTATTTGAAAAGTTATTATGCAATGGTCTCACAGAGTTCCGTCATCCGCAGATGACGGAATAAAGTCAGATCCCGTTTTTTCCGGGGGCGCCCTCCAGAGGGGCTTCTCTTGCCCCTTCGGGTCAATTCACCTTCTGTAC
>CAKTED010000134.1 GCA_934546725.1 uncultured Oscillospiraceae bacterium
TTATCGATATCGGAGCCGTAAGCCACGGTAAAAGCTATATCAACGCGGCGATTTCCTTCGGAAAAGTAGTTTACCACGTTGCCGCCGGTTATGGTGCTGTTAGGTATGGTGATTTTTTTGTTGTCAAGCGTAATGAGAGTTGTGTAAAACAGGCTTATGTTGCTCACGGTGCCGCTGGAACCCCCGGCATCGACGTAATCGCCGATGGAAAAGGGCTTGAACAGGATTATCATTATTCCTCCTGCGAAGTTTCCGAGAGCTCCCTGAAGCGCCAGACCTATTGCAACACCGGCGGAGGCGAGAACCGTAACAATGGAGGCCATCGGCACGCCGAGAATGCTTATAACGGATATCACGAGCAGACAGTACAGCCCGAATTTGATAAAGTTATCAAGGAAGTTCTTTACCGTTTTGTCGATTTTATCAGTGCCCTTCAGGCGTCCCGTCAGCCGGATCACATATTTGATCACAAAATGCCCGATCACCAGCACTGCCGCCGCAGCCAGCAGCCTGCCGCCCATCGATATGAAAAAATCTACGATCGTTTCCATAATTTTTTCAGCAGTCATATTTATTTTTCCACCCTTCATACTTTACAGCTATGATAGCATGCTTTTTGATACATGTAAACCGCCAAAAGCGGAAAGCTGTGCGTTTAATTACTTGAATTGCCGGTATAAAGCTGTTATGATATATTGCAAAGGCATTTATGGAGAAATAATTTCGTTTGCAGAGGTACTCGCTTATGTTTGAAAATATTTCGGAAAAATATGTTCCAATGATCCCGTCCCGGCCGAAAAACAGACTTTGGCCGACCCGCAGTATAACGCACGCGCCGGTATGGTGCAGCGTTGACATGCGCGATGGTAACCAGTCTCTCGTAAGACCGTTGACGCCCGAGGATAAGATGACATTCTTCAAGCTTCTTGTCAAGCTTGGCTTTAAGGAAATAGAGATTGGCTATCCGTCCTCCTCCGGTACAGAGTTTGAATTTGTCAGAGAGCTTATCGAGGGCGGGCACATTCCGGACGATGTTTTCGTACAGGTGCTTACCCCCGCAAAGGAAAATCTTATTGCCCGCACCTTCGAGGCGCTCGACGGTGCAAAAAACGTTATCGTGCATTTGTACAATAATCTCTCCCCTCTGCACCGGGAGGTGGTCTTTGAAACCGACCTTGAAGGGGTAACTCAGCTTGCCGTTGAAGGAGCCGGTATCGTAAAGCGCTACGGCGACCGGTATCGCGAAAAGGGCATGAATATCAGATACGAATATTCTCCCGAAAGCTTCACCTCCACCAATACGGACGAGGTGATCGCCGTTTGCAGCAAAATTATTTCCATTTTGGCTCCAGAAGGCAGCGAAAAGCTCATAATAAATCTTCCGGCAACCGTAGAGAACCTTATGCCCAATCAGTTTGCCGATGCCGTGGAATATTTTATTGAAAATCTTCCGGAGCGGGAACGCACAGTCGTTTGTGTTCATCCGCATAATGACCGCGGTACAGGTGTCGCAGCTGCGGAAATGGCGCTGCTCGCGGGTGCCGAACGTATTGAAGGCACGCTTTTTGGGAACGGTGAGCGCAGCGGAAACCTTGACATCATCACTCTTGCGCTTAATATGCTTGCAGAGGGTGTTGATCCGCAGCTCAGACTCAACGACATTCTCTCCGTTCGCAAGCTTTATGAAAAAGTGACCGGCATGCATGTCCATGAACGTCATCCCTATGCCGGGCAGTTGGTTTTCACCGCCTTTTCAGGCGCGCATCAGGACGCAATAAACAAAGGGATGCACCGAATGGAGACGGAACGCAAAACTCGCTGGTCCGTCCCATATCTGCCGATAGATCCGGCCGATATCGGAAGAAAGTACGACTCCATTATCCGCATAAACAGTCAGTCCGGCAAGGGCGGCGCCGCGTTCATACTTGAAACGCAGTTCGGCTATATTCTGCCTCGCGCAATGCGTCCAGAGTTTGGCAGGATAGTTCAGGCCGAAACGGAGCGCTGCGGCTCGGAGCTTTCGTATGAACATCTGTATGAGCTCTTCCGCGATACATATATTGACGTTGAAAGTCCGTATCGGCTTGCAAAATACAGGTTCGACGATAACACCGACAAAGACGGGCACTCCGTAGTCAGCTTTGCGGGAACGCTCAATTATAATGACGTTGAATATGATATCAGCGGTTCGGGCAACGGCCCGATAGACGCGTTTTTCAACGCGGTGCGCAATATGGATATATCCGATTTCCACTTTGTGTCATACAGCGAGCACGCCGTATCCACCGGCTCTGATTCGAGGGCCGCGGCCTATATCGAGCTGATGAGTCCAAATGGCGAACCTGTGTTCGGTGTCGGGCTGTCGCATAATATTTATAAGGCATCCATCAAGGGCATAATCTGCGCGATAAACCGCGCCATTACGTCAAGGACCGAATAAATTTTCCATACAGAAAAACGTGGAGATCAAAAAGCTGTAAGCTTCGATCTCCACGTTTTTTGTTATGAGCAGAAGCGATGCTTGCCGATAACGCATATCAGAGGCCGGGACCATATCCATTTGCTCGTGGCGGTGCTGGGATTAAAGTAATATATCGCGCCGCCAGAGGGGTCCCAGCCGTTTATTGCGTCGCGCGCCGCGCGATATGCGCTGTCCGCGACCGGCTGATTAAACTGCCCGTCCGTTATGCAGGTAAACGCACCAGACTGATATATGACGCCGGACAGAGTGTTTGGAAAGGACGGATGCTCTATCCGGTTGAGAACTACCGCGCCGACTGCCACCTGCCCGCTGTACGGTTCTCCCCGGGCCTCCGCTGATATAAGTCTTGCAAGAAGATTTACGTCGACGCTGTTTTGAGACGCTCCGGACGATATCCCAAGCGCGCTGAGAGTTTTTGTACCGCAAATTCCGTCAGCCGTCAGACCGTTTGCTCTCTGAAATTTTTTGACGGCTTCAACGGTCCTGCTGCCATATACTCCGTCCACAGTGTGGCTGTAATATCCCCAGCTGCTCAGCTTCTGCTGTATTTCGCGCACCGTCTGCCCGGTGGAGCCCTGCTTATATGCAGCCGAGGCATACTGAAACAGCAGTATTATCAATATGTTCAAAAGGATAATTATTCCGACGGATCTGCACAGCTTTCCGCGTTCACGCATATGAAAAAATCCCTCCGCACAAAAATACTTGCAGAAGTATTGTACGGAGGAATTTATAATTATATCCTATGAAAAATTCGGAAACGGGATCGTCAGTTCTGCTCGCCAAGTGCGCGGGTATCTCTCAGCACCGTGATTTTTGCAATGAAATCGTCAAGTGCCATCGTGCCCTGATCGCCGCCCTCGCGGGTCCTTACTGCGATAGTACCGGCCTCGGCCTCCTTGTCGCCAATAACGAGCATATAGGGGATCTTCTGCATCTGTGCCTCGCGGATCTTATATCCGATTTTCTCGTTTCTGACATCGGTTTCAACTCTGAAGCCTCTGGCGTCCAGCTCTGCGGCAACCTTTTCTGCATATTCGCGGCTTCTGTCGGTTATCGGCATGACCCTGATCTGCACGGGAGAGAGCCAGAACGGGAATGCACCGGCGAAATGCTCCGTGATAACGCCGATGAAGCGCTCGATGGAGCCAAGGACAACGCGGTGGATCATGACCGGTCTGTGCTTCTCGCCATCCGCGCCGATGTATTCAAGCTCAAAGCGCTCCGGCATCTGGAAGTCCAGCTGAATGGTGCCGCACTGCCATGTTCTGCCTATGGAGTCCTGAAGATGGAAGTCCAGCTTCGGGCCGTAGAACGCGCCGTCTCCCTCGTTTATCTCATATTCCTTGCCCATGTCCAAAATGGCATTTTTGAGCGTATCCTGAGCAAACTCCCAATCCGCCAGCTCGCCTATATGATCCTCCGGCATTGTAGAAAGCTCTATTTTGTAGCTGAGGCCGAACTTGGAGTATACCTCGTCGAACAGACGCACGACGTTCTGAATCTCATCCTTCATCTGGTCGCGGGTCATGAAGATATGCGCATCATCCTGCGTGAAGCAGCGCACGCGGAAAAGACCGTGAAGCGCGCCGGAGAGCTCATGCCTGTGAACAAGACCGAGCTCGGCCGCGCGGATAGGCAGCTCCTTATAGGAATGAGGCTCGAGCTTGTAAACGAGCATTCCGCCGGGACAGTTCATCGGCTTTACAGCATAATCCTCACCGTCTATCACCGTGGTATACATATTGTCCTTATAATGATCCCAATGGCCGCTGCGGTGCCACAGCTCCTGGTTGAGGATCATGGGCGTGGATATTTCAACATATCCGTAGCGCTTGTGGACCTCGCGCCAGTATTCGAGCAGCGTATTTCTGAGGACCATTCCCTTTGGCAGGAAGAACGGGAAGCCGGGACCCTCCTCCATGAGCGCAAAAAGACCAAGCTCCTTGCCAAGCTTTCTGTGGTCGCGCTTTTTTGCCTCCTCTATGCGCTGAAGATAAGCGTCAAGCTCCTCCTTCTTCTGGAAGCAGGTGCCGTATACGCGCTGGAGCATCTTCCTGTTGGAGTCTCCGCGCCAGTAAGCGCCCGTGCAGCTTGTCAGCTTGAAGGCATTGGCCTTGACGCGGCCGGTATTGTCAAGATGCGGGCCGGCGCAGAGATCTGTAAAATCTCCCTGTTTGTAGAAGCTTATCACTGCGTCCTCGGGAAGATCCTCAATGAGCTCCACCTTGTAGGGCTCTCCGCGCTCCTTCATGAATCTGATAGCTTCCTCACGGGGGAGCTCAAATCTTTCAAGCGGGATCTTTTCCTTGCATATTTTCTTCATCTCGGCCTCAAGCGCCTCGAGCATCTCGGGCGTTATGGGCTTGTCGGAATCGAAATCATAATAAAAGCCGTCCTCAATGGCCGGGCCAATCGCAAGCTTTATGTCGGGATAAAGTCTCTTTACCGCCTGCGCAAGAATATGAGAAGTTGTGTGGCGATAGGTATCTCTGAATGTTTTGTTTTCAAATGTGTACTGGTTATCTGCCATTTCTGTCCCTCCTGAAAAAATAAGAGCACCCCCGGAAAACCCAGGGGTGCATAAAACACGGTTCCACCC